>JBKCGZ010000054.1:0-44401 GCA_046303115.1 Bacteroidota bacterium
TCTATTGATTACCTCGCGCGCTAACCCCTTCTCCTTCAGCTCTTCTGTGATTGTAATGTCCAAAGCAACTGTCAAACGGCCTTGATTAGCCACCTGCCAACCAGGGATGTCTTCACTTAATACTTCCACATCTGATAACAATAAATCAAAGATAACTTCACCGAAATGTAAAGGCAGCATGCCTTCTTTCTCTAAGTGTGCAATTTGTTCTTGACTAAGTTCTGATACCGTTGTTGCCAACTGCTTCATTAGTCCTCCGATTTTTGGTCCAAGTGCCTTGAAGTTTGGCTTTACCTTTTTTACCAAAATTGAATTATCCTCTGACATATATTCCAACTGCTCTACATTCACCTCGCTTAATACTAAGTCGCGAATTGCTTCAATTCGATTTTTATAATCTTGGTCGCTTACAGGAATCATTATTCGGTGCAATGGCTGACGAACTTTAATGTTCACTTTCTTTCTTAATGCAAACACCATCGAAGATATATCCTGCGCTAATTGCATTCGTGCCTCCAATTCTTTATCGATAATTGAAGCGTTGCTTACAGGAAAATCTGCTAAGTGAACACTTTCATTTTTATCTTTTCCAGAAGTAAAGTTCAAATCACGGAATAATCGATCTGCATAGAACGGTGCTACAGGAGCCATCAAACGGGCTATTGTATCTAGGCAAGTATACAATGTTTGATAAGCTGCAATTTTATCAGTTGTATAATCACCTTTCCAAAAACGACGACGACCTAAACGTACGTACCAATTACTTAGATGTTCCGTAACAAAATCAGTAATCAATCGCGTTGCTTTCGTAGGTTCGTAATCGTTATAACATTCATCAACTTCAGCAATTAACGAATTCAATAACGACAATACCCAACGATCTAATTCCGTGCGCTCTTCCAACGGAACTTCTTTCTCCGAAAAATTAAATCCATCGATATTAGCATAAAGCGCAAAGAAAGAATACGTGTTGTGAAGTGTACCAAAGAATTTACGTTGCACCTCTCCTATTCCATCGGTATTAAACTTTAAATTATCCCAAGGCTGTGCATTACTAATCATATACCAGCGCGTAGCATCAGGACCATATGTTTCTAACGTTTCAAATGGATCGGCTGCATTGCCTAAACGCTTTGACATCTTATTGCCGTTTTTATCAAGCACTAATCCATTTGATACTACATTTTTAAAAGCTACACTGTCGAATAACATTACTGCAATGGCATGCAAAGTAAAGAACCATCCACGTGTTTGATCAACCCCTTCCGCAATAAAATCTGCTGGAAAAGCATTTTCAAAAATTTCTTTATTCTCAAATGGAAAATGCCATTGTGCATAAGGCATTGCTCCACTATCAAACCATACATCAATTAAATCTGTCTCGCGATGCATTGGTAATCCTGTAGATGACACCAATACTGCATGATCTACATACGGACGATGTAAATCGAACTCAGGGCTATCAGGATTTAATGCTTTCATTTTATCAGCATTCATTACCCCTGCAGCAACTGCTTTATCTAATTCACTTTTTAGTTCTGCAATTGAACCAATACATTTTTCTTCTCCATCTTCACTTCTCCAGATAGGCAGCGGAATTCCCCAATAACGAGAGCGGGATAAATTCCAATCAACGAGATTATCCAACCAATTTCCAAAACGGCCTGTTCCTGTACTTTCAGGTTTCCAGTTAATCGTTTTATTAAGCTCAATCATTCGCTCTTTACAAGCAGTAGTTTTAATAAACCATGAGTCGAGTGGATAATATAAAACAGGCTTATCTGTTCTCCAACAGTGTGGATACGTATGCTCGTAACGCTCTACTTTGAATGCTTTATTTTCTCCTTTCAGTTTGATGGAGATACGTTCATCAACAGATAAATATTTATCACGTCCTTGTTTCTGACGAGCTTCTTCTTTTTCTGTTTCGTTAAGATATTCTTCTTTTACATATTCTAACGCAAAATCAGAGACCTCTTCTACAAAACGACCTTGTTTATCTACTAACGGCACTGGCTTACCGTTTTCATCCTGCACCATGATTGCTGGCACATTGTGTTGTTTTGCTACGCGAAAATCGTCTGCACCAAACGTAGGCGCAATATGCACGATACCTGTACCATCTTCAGTAGAAACGAAATCGCCGGTAATTACACGAAACGCATTTCCTTCTGGTTGTACATACGCCATTAGTTGCTCGTAAGAAACATCCTGCAGTGCTTTGCCTTTAAACTCATCAACAACTTTAAAAGGAATCGCTTTATTGCCTTGAACATATTCTTCAATCGTTAATTCTGCATTCTTCGGATTAAAATGCTTCGAGAGTAAATCTTTTGCGAGCACTACACAAACAGGCTCGAAAGTATATGGATTAAAAGTTTGAACTAAAACATAATTAATTTCAGGACCTACAGCCAATGCAGCATTTGATGGAAGCGTCCAAGGAGTTGTTGTCCAGGCAAGGAAATAAACCGGAGCATTTGCCTTATCAAATAAAAACTTACTCTTGTCATTTTCGATGGCTTTAAATTGCGCCACCACTGTTGTATCTTTTACAATTTTGTAGGTGCCCGGCTGATTTAGCTCATGTGAACTTAATCCAGTACCAGCAGCTGGTGAGTAAGGCTGAATTGTATAACCCTTATAGAGTAAATCTTTTTTGTAAAGTTCGTTCAGTAAATGCCAGCATGTTTCGATGTAATTATTTTCGAACGTGATGTATGGCGATTCAAGATCTACCCAGTACCCCATTTTACGGGTAAGGTCATCCCAAACGGATTTATACTTCATTACCTCCTTACGGCAGGCCTTGTTGTAATCTTCAATTGATATTTTCTTACCAATATCTTCTTTGGTAATTCCTAATGTTTTTTCTACACTGATTTCTATTGGTAATCCATGGGTATCCCAACCGCCTTTGCGCTTTACCTGAAATCCTTTTTGTGTTTTATAGCGACAAAAAATATCCTTTATGCTACGCGCCATTACGTGGTGAATACCAGGTAAGCCATTAGCAGAAGGAGGACCTTCGTAGAAAGTATATGATGGTTTGCCTTCGCGCTCAGTAACGGAGCGTTCAAAAATGCTTTTGTCTTGCCAATACTGAAGCAATTCGTCGGCAACAGCAGGCAAATTTAGTTGTTTGTGTTCGGGATATTTAGCCATGATTCAGAGGTGCAAAATTACTGAAAATAATAAAGCGACCTTCGGGGGGTCGCTTTATTCCACGCTTTGAAAAGCCTCTGAACTTTTCTGTATAAAGAACGAATAGATAAGACTAAATAGATTACCACTAATTTGCTATTCGTAAAGTAACTACTTTCTTAAAGGAAGTACAATCAATAGTTGGTGAGCGGGGAATTATCTATGCTGAACAGGGAAATCAGGCCGTGTTTTTCTTATTCGCTATCAGAATATTAAAGACTACACCACCTACCACTAGTAAAATCCCGAATAAAGTGCTAATGTGCTGGTGCTCATCAAACATCCACCATCCAAAAAACAAGGCGTAAATAATTCCGAGGTAATTAAGAATAGAAACTTTAGCAATCTTTTCTGATTGCAGTGATTTAGTCAAGTAATACTGACCCAACTGTGTCACAATTCCGATAAGAATTAAATAAATCCAATCGGTGACTGCGGGTGATTTATATTCATAGGCCAGAAAAAATGCACCTACTATAGCACCGAATAATTGGAAGTGTAATACTACTACCAAGGGGTGTTCTTTTTGCTTTAGCGAACGAACCATATTATAAGCAAGTGCAGAGAAAACCGAGGAAAATAATCCCACAGAAAGCATTACTGCACTTATACGTGGATCAAATCCTTTTATTACTATTACCCCGGAAAATGAAATCAAGAAAAATAACCATTGAATAGGTTTAACTTTTTCTCGAAGAATATAAACTGCAAAAATGGTAGTGAATATCGGAGATAGATATTGAATGGCAACAGCGGTTCCCATTGGCATTTTTTGCAGCGTTAAAAAGAAGGTATATAGTGCAACTGTTCCAAATAATCCTCTAAAAAAAAGTAACTTGTGATTAGTACCAATCCATGATATTTGTTGTTTCTTTAGTAGCGCAAATCCAATTACACTTGCAATTGCACATCTGAAAAACACCAGTTCCATAGTTGGCAGGTAAGACAACTTCTTGACCATGGCGTTCATCAGCGCAAAACAAAAAGTAGAAAGCAGCATATGCTTAACGCCAGGAGTAATAATCTTACTTTTCACGGGGCGAAGCTACTATAATCATTTAATAATTTAGGAGGGAAAATTTATTTTCTATACAAATGCAACAATACATCTTGCATCACACCTAAAGAAGAAAAATTAGTGCGAATGCTATAATCAAAGCCAGCCTGTTCAAACATTTTAAGAAAATGAGAAAGCGAATTATTTTCTCCCGGAATATTATGGTGATACTCAACAATTAGCTCTCTTACTTTAGAAATAACTCCTGACTGCATCAGGTCCTCCACTATTTTTAACTCAGCTCCCTCTACATCCATCTTTATTAAATCGACATGAGGAAATTGATTTATAAAGCTTGAAAGTTTTTCGCATTTTACGTCGATGACACTTTCTCCACCGCGGTTCGAATGAATAGATCCTGTTAATGTTCCTTTATCATCGTTAAAATGAAAAGGAATTGTTCCTTCCGCATTTGCCAAAGCCAAATTATGCAATGTAATATTCTTCAATTGAAAGGATGCGACATTTTTATTAAGCAAACTATAAGTCGTTGGATTAGGCTCAAACGCAATAATTGTAGCTTGAGGATAACATCGTTTAAAATACAAAACAGACATACCGATATTAGCACCACAATCGATGATAACAGGATTTGTGTTCGCGTTTTTAAATCGATATTCCTCGTTCACAAAAATTTCTCTGATGAGGTAATTTAAAGTATGATAACTAAATCCATAAAATTTACTCCCGAAGAGAGTTGTAGCTACTTCTTTATCGCGGGACTTTTCATTCGTATGTAAAAATGAAAGAGAAAACAGTTTAGAAAACAATTCCATTCGTGTAATTACATTTCCCTTGTAACGGGCCGCAGTAATTAAGGATGAAATAAATACTCGAATCATAAAGCCAATAATATTTAACAATGATAATAAAAAACTACATACTATAAAGATTGGACTGTAAGTACATTATTTTTATCTTCGACTGATGTGCAGACTTATACTTATTATGATTTGCTTATTAATTAATAGCATTGCATTTTCGCAACCTTTTATTGATTTATTAAATATACAATATGCACAAACATCTGTTTCAAAATTATATAAAGGCAAAGATGAATTCAAAGTTAATCATGAGTGGAAGTCGTATGCTTTTAACGCTCCAATAAAACTGAACGAAAAAAAAATATTATTGATTAGTCCTGAAATAAACAACAAGATTTACCAACAAACAGACAGTACCTATATAACGCAACAAAATGGAAGTACGACTATTTCTGTATATAGTCGCTTTCACTCACATTATATTTCTTATGCATTACCCATAACCCTTATTCATAAATTTGAAAATGATAATAGTATAAGTGCAACATTCGTATATCGTCAAAATAAAGTTTTTGAAAACAGTTTTGGTTGGACAACGGACCAATTAGGTGGTGCATTTTTGTATACAAAAACGTATAGCAATAAATTCAAATTAAAAGGTGGCCTTTACTACAACCGTGAATTTTGGGGTAATTATATTATGCCATTGTTAGGTTTTGAGTGGAAGGCTTCCAAGAATATTTATTGTTGGGGATTACTTCCGAACTCAACTAATATTGATGTTTCGTTTAATAAACTTCATGCTGGTTTTGCTTATCGAGGAATAGAAGAATCGTATAGCGAAAATTATAGTTCTTACTTTCACGATAGGGAGGGACATTTAAAACTTTATTTGAATTATTACTTAAACAATCAAAAGCAAAAAATTGGAATTGTTCTATTAGCAGAAGGAGGTCAATCTGTAAGCAGACTTTATGAATTCAAGTCTTCATCAAGTGATAATATTTCAAAGTATCATCCAGCAGAAAATTATTTTATTAGGATAGGGATTGCCGTTAGGCTTATAACGCGAAGTGATTTTAAACTTTGGCCATCTCAGCCGATTTAACAAACTTCAAATCTTTAATATTCAATTGAAGTGTTGTTCGGTTGTTGAAGTTATTTTCTTCAATATGATAAACTATTTCAAAAGCATCTTGCTGTTCCACTTGCGGATGATGATGTCCTAGTTGAAATGCGATTCCATCAAACGTTGATTGGTAATCATCATGTTGAACGAGGGTTAATTTAAGATGATTATTTCCTACCACTTTACCTCTTCCGTTGTCACGCACGTTAGAAGATTTAAAGATAGGAGACATATTACCAGGACCGAATGGTGCAAATTGTTTCAGAATATTAAAAAACTTCTGATTGATATCGTTTAGATTTAATTCAGCATCAATTTCTACTTCGCGAACGAGCATTCGATCTTCAATTGTTGAAGAAACTACTTCTTCAAAACGTTGGATAAACTCCTCAACATTTTCTTCCTTCATCGTCAATCCCGCTGCATACATATGTCCGCCGAATTGCTCAAGCAAATCACTACAACTTTCAATAGCATTATAAACATCAAAATCCTTTACAGAACGTGCCGAACCCGACACCATATTGTTTTCGTCATTACTTTTTGTAAGAACGATAGTAGGACGATAATACTTTTCAGTTAAACGCGAAGCAACAATACCGATTACACCTTTATGCCATGCAGAATTATACAATACTGTTGACTTACGGTATTTATGATCTTCACTCTCTTCGATCAACTGAAGTGCATGTTCTGTGATACTTGCATCTAAATCTTTACGCTTCAAATTATGTTCGTTGATACCGTCACCTAATAATCCGGCAACATTATCGTTTTTAGAAACCAATAATTCTACGGCACTCTTTCCTGACTCAATTCTTCCAGCTGCGTTAATGCGTGGAGCAATTAAAAACACGACATCATTAACTGTTATTTCATCTTTCTTGAAATTACTTAACTCAAGAATAGCTTTAAATCCTGGCCGAGGATTTTCATTCAGCAATTTTAATCCATAGAAGGCAAGAATTCTATTTTCTCCAGTTATTGGAACGATATCGGCTGCGATTGAAACAGCCACTAAATCGAGGTACTGCGTCAGATCTTCAAACAAAATTCCTTTTTGCTGTGCAATGGCCTGAATCAGTTTAAATCCGACACCACAACCGCTCAACTCTTTATAGGGATAGTCACAATCAGAACGCTTAGGATCTAATACCGCAACTGCATTCGGCAATTCACTCCCCGGACGGTGGTGATCGCAAATAATAAAATCGACACCCAATGAGTTGGCATATTCAATTTTATCGATACTCTTAATTCCGCAATCAAGTGCTATGATTAGATTACACCCATTTTCTTTTGCATAGTCGATACCCTGCAATGAAATACCATATCCTTCTTTGTATCGATCAGGAATATAATATTCAACATTTACATATTGGTTATGTAAAAAAGTGTACACGAGTGACACGGCCGTTGTTCCATCGACATCGTAATCGCCATAAACAAGAATCTTTTCTTTATTTAAAATCGCATTGGAAATTCTTTCTACAGCCTTGTTCATATCCTTCATTAAAAAAGGATCATGTAAGTCGTTTAAAGAAGGTCGGAAAAAATGCTTGGCCTCATCAAATGTGTTTATACCACGTTGAGCTAACAACTGGGCTAAAACGGGATGGATATTCAGTTCCCCAGCCAATTTTTGGATGGTTTCTGAATTTCCTATAGGCATTAATACCCATCTTTTTTCCATTTCTAACGACTATATATTTGAGGTAATTACAAATATACAATCCAAAATGCAATTTTCCGAGTAATACTTTCTAAGTTATTGACAAATCAAAATAGTTAATGTTTTAAAAGCTAAAAATAAAGGAGTTAGGAATAAACAGATGAACTTAATCTACCCCATAATTTTTAAAAATAATTTACCACTTTTTAAACTCGTGATTTCATAGGGGGCCACCACTCCTCCGCCCCATACGCAAAATTAGTAATCAAAAAACAATTATTCGGTTAATAAACGCTTATATCCATTTACAAACGTTTAATCGATCAAGTCCTAAATAGCCAAAAGAAATTCTATTTTCAAAAATCTGCTTCCCACAATTTAATTACTCATCTTCTTTGCCGAATCGTGATCGTACTTCAAAATTTGCTTTAGGTCGGGACGCAGTCGACTTCGATAAACTGAAAGTGTATCTTGTTTAATTTTCCCTTTTCTCAACTTACGCTGTTCGTCGATTGGCAATGATGCAATCTCCAAACATTGTGGCGTACAACAACCTTTCATTCGTTCCTTACATTCATCGCACTGAATAAAAAGTAAATGACAATCATCGTTAGCACAATTTGTATGATCATCGCAGGGCTTACCACATTGATGACAAGATGAAATTATATCTTCTGTTATACGCTCCCCTAAGCGATCATCAAACACGAAATTTTTACCGATGAACTTCGACGGAATTCCTTTTTCTTTAATCTCTTGCGCGTAATTAATAATTCCTCCATGCAACTGGTTTACATCATCAAAGCCATGATGCTTAAACCATGCACTAGCCTTCTCACAACGAATACCACCCGTGCAATACAATAATATTTTATGATCTTTCTTATCCTCCACCATATCGAGACCCATCTTTAAACAATCTCTGAAAGTATCTGACTCAGGCAACAAGGCTTTTTCAAAATGACCTACTTCACTTTCATAATGATTACGCATATCAATTACAATTGCATTCGGATCTTCTAATGCTTTATTGAACTCTTCTGCATTTAAATGCTTACCTACATTGGTAACATCAAAGGTGTTGTCATCTAATCCGTCTGCCACTACTTTCTCACGAATACGAACGATTAACTTTATAAATGATTTACCATTATCCTCCACTGCAATTTTCAACGGCATTGCTTTCAAATTAGCATCAGCTTCCAGTAAATTTTTAAAAGCTTCGAAATTATGTTCTGGAATACTTATTTGAGCGTTGATACCTTCGTGAGCCACATATACCCTTCCTAAGATTCCCAACTCATCCAAACGTCGGTAAAGGTCTGCGCGATACAACTCCAGATTATCAATGTATACATAACGATAAAATGAAAGCGTAACTCGTTTGAAATTTTCGCTGTCTAATTTCTTTTGCAGCGTAGCTTTATCGTATTTATTGTGAAGCATAATGAGGCAAAGATACAAAGCCTAATCTTTACCATGCAAAAATAAAATACTGATATTTTACAGGTATTTCTTTGCTTCGCGAAGGCTTACCGTGGATAATTGATGGTCTTGAACAAATTTACGGACTGCCTTCGGATTAAATTTGCTGTATTGTCGTAACGACCATCCCAGGGCTTTTTGAATAAAAAATTCTTTTGACTGAACGTACTTTTCACATTGAGCAAAGAGTAAATACTGATCGGTTTTAGCAGCGTACTTCAATTGAAAAATCATTGTTGTACGATGAAACCAAAAGCTCTTATCAGCATCCCAGCGCTCAACACTTGAAAGTATCAATTCAGGATATTTCTGAAATAATTTTCCAACTAACGAAGAAGCGATAAAATCAACGGTATCCCACCACGACTTTTCCGCAATCATATATTCAAATAACTTCAGTGTTTCTAGCGTCCACTTTTTATGCATTTTAAAAATATACTCCATGGCTACATACTGGCATTCACGCTGAGGTTGCTGCCAGAGAAACTTCACAACTTCGTTAATGTTTTCTTCTGAAGAATTAATCAAAGCTTTTAAAAAGGGATTTGCTAATGCAGCACGTTTATCTTTTTGTAGTCCATAAAAATCAAACAGATTTCGCATGTAGGCTTTCATTCTTTCTGCCTGATATGCATCTGCATTTTCTTGAAACGCTAATAACAATCCTTCTAAAGTTACTTTAGTTTCTTTTTTCATGGCATAAAAAAAGTCGGGATTAACCGACTTTAATTTTTATTGTTCAACTATTGTTTTCTTTTTCTTGTTTGATCGGTAAATGATAAAAGCCGTACCACCCAAAACGTAGGGAATCGCCATTAAAAATAAAATGCCTTTGTTTAAACCTCGTCCCTGCACTTCCCCTTTTTTAATTCCTGATTCAGCTGCCTGGCGACACATCGAACACTGCGCATTTACCTCGGAAATAATTGCAAAGTTGATGAAGAGTGTAATAAGAAGAATTGCTTTTTTCATATGCAACCAAATTTAAGGAGTTCAATTTTTATTTGCAACTATTAAAAGGAATAATATGGTGAAATCATCAAATAAACAATAACGCCAGTTGTTGTAACATATAACCAAATTGGAAATGAAAAGCGCGTCATCTTACGATGCTGCTCGACTTTATTATTTAGTCCGTACCAGAATGAAATCAATACCAACGGAAGGACTACTGCAGCAAGAATAATATGCGATATTAAAATAGTAAGATAAACAGGGCGTAATGGATTATCTAAAGGAAACTTTGTTTCATCTGCCATCCAATGATAGGCTACATAAGAAACTAAAAACAAAGCCGACAAACAAAATGTAAGTAGGTTTAATTGTTTATGCGTTACGATATCTTTTCTGCGGATTGCGCGATACGATAGAATTAAAAGAATAGTACAGCTTGCATTAATAATTGCATTCAACTTTGGTAAAAAAGTTGCGAAAGCTGGTAATACTTCTGGGCGTGGTAATACTTTTTGATTAAGTAATACGACAACTAAAAAAACAACTACTGATAATGATAGTACAATTCGGAAGACTGTTTTTTCGGATAAATTAGAGAACATATAGTTTAGATTTTCTTTAGAACAAGGGTTAATACTTATTGTTTAACATATTCAAGATTCAAAACATTTACATCTTCTAAAAGTCTATTTACATCAAGAATATTCGTTCCGTCGTAGGTTAAGATATTTCCTTTTTTATCTTTTCCCCCACGAATTCTACCCTCTTTATCAACAAGTACAAACATCTCTGAATGAATAAAATCATCTGGACCACCATCACCTTGTCCTGCATTTAGTAAATATGAATTACGAGCTAAATCATAAATTGTTTTTTTATCGCCCGTAAGTAAAAACCATTTATTCTGTATTGCCATATGCTTTAAGGCATATTCTTTTAAAACTGAAGGAGTATCATGTTCTGGATCTACCGTGTAGGAAACAATCACTACATTGGTATCCTTTTCAAATGCATGTTGCACACGCATCATTTGATTAGACATCTTGGGACAAATAGTTCCGCAAGTTGTGAAGAAAAAACTTGCGATATGAATTTTACCCTTGAAAATCTTTTCAGTTACCTGACTACTATCCTGATCTAAAAGCGAAAAACCGCTGATGTTATGATAAACGGTATCGTTTATCTGATTTCCATCAACGGTTTTTGATTGTATATCTACCGGACCTAATATTTCAAGTGATTTAAAGTTATTTTTCCCTGTTTGCAAATATAAATACGCAATAGAGGGAATAGCCAATAAACCAAATAAGATCCAGAATTTCTTCACTCTTATTTAAAGATCAAATCCCAAAGGTTTAAGTAATTTGCTTCTGTCAATGACATTGCAATTAGGTAAACAATTAGGACAAATGGAAGTAATATGCAATAAGCCAAAGATAATTTCTCATGTTTTAAGTGCATAAAAAAAGCAACAATGAAATATGCTTTTACAATTGTAAGTGTGATGAAAATAATCATCAACAATTCCTTTGAAAGACTTGTAAATGCAATTGCAACTTCAGCAATTGTTATAACTAATAAAATCCAGAATGTCTTCCAGATGACAGAACGATTTTTAGGATCGTAGTGCTCAGGAACAAATTGATTATGTATATCGCCGGTATAATATCCGTGCATTTCGTGATTATGATGTTCGCTCATGACTGATTTCTTTTTTGGATAATGAATGATTAAACAAGGTAGAAGAAGGTAAATACGAATACCCAAACTAAATCGACAAAGTGCCAATAAAGTCCTGTTTTCTCAATGTGTTCGTAATGTCCACGACGAGCATAAACCCCACTTAACACATTAAAGAATATAATTAGATTAATTACAACCCCACTAAACACGTGGAATCCGTGGAAACCAGTAATGAAGAAGAAGAAATCTGCAAACAGCGGATGTCCGTACTCATTTGTAACCAAATTAGCTCCTTTGATTGGTTTAGAAATCGATTTAATTCTTTCGACTTCTGCCTTATCAGATATCACCTTATGGTCAGGAGAAATTAAAGCCCAATCAGGAATTGCAGTATGACCATGAGCACCATCATGTAGACTAGGTGCATTTTCTGGGAATCGGTAAACCTCACCCATATTGGTAATTAAAGCACCTTTAGGTGTTCCGGTGATGAAATTATACCATTCCCAAGCCTGAGAGCCCACAAACATAAATCCACCAATAACGGTCAAACCTAACCAAATTGCTACCCCTCTGTTATCTCTTCTATGTCCCGCATCAACTGCAAGTACCATTGTTACAGAGCTCATGATAAGGATGAAGGTCATTAAGCCTACATAAGCCAATGGTAAGTGTTCGTGAACAAACGGGAAATGCGTAAATACATCATTCGCAGTTGGCCATACCTGAGTATGACGGTGACGAAATGCACCATACGCAATAATTAAACTAGAGAATGTAAATGCATCCGACACAAGGAAGAACCACATCATCATTTTTCCCCAGCTGATTCCAAATGGAGAGACTCCTCCACCCCAAGGTTTGGAGTTAGAGTTTTCGTTGTTAAGTGTAGCTTCTGCAGCCATACGGTAGTGAAAGTGTTTTAAAGATTATCTAAATTTTATCTAAAGAGCGCCAAAAATACAAATAAAATCAACCAAAGAAAATCTAAAAAGTGCCAATATATGGCACAAAGTGAAATTCCCAGATGATTTTTAGCAGAATAACGATTCTTTTTTGCTTTGTAAGTTGTAACCAACATACTAATTACTCCAAATGATAAGTGGGCAAGATGCAATCCCGACATAGCATAAAAGAATGATTCCGACGGATTTCCACCTGAAAAGTGGATATTATTTGCTACCAACTGATTCCAACCCATTAATTGGCAAATAACGAAAACAAATCCTAACGCAAGTGTATAGGTTAAAAACTGATATGTCTTTTTAAAATCATCTTTTTTGATTGCCTTCTTCGCAATTTCAAAGGTAATACTACTTAAAAGTATTACTACCGTTGATACGTAAAACATAGAAGGTATTTCAAATACCAGCCAATTACCTTCTGCTTGTCGTACGATATACCCTGACATTAAAGCAGCAAAAAACATGATGATACCCGCTAATCCTATCCATAATAGAATTTTCTGTGTAGGAATCATTGGTTCCGTTTCGTTTGTGTTTTGTGTGATTGTATTTTCCATAGTTTATCCTATTTTGTCAATTACCATTGCTATTTGAACCACAGGAAGATAGAAGAATGATCCATACATTAATTTTCGAGCTGCTTCAACTGAACATTCTTTATAGAGCTGAATAGCCTGAAAAAGAAAATAGAATGTAACCGCAACTATTAAAATCATAGATACCCATCCAGAAACATTAAATACCAATGGCATTACAGCAACTGGAAGTAAGCTAATCGTATAATAAACGGTTTGCATCGCAGATCCTTTATCTCTTTTCCCTGTAGGAAGTAAGTTAAATCCAGCTTTTTTATAATCATCATCCAACACCCAAGCTATAGCCCAAAAATGTGGAAACTGCCATAAAAACTGAATTGTAAATAATAACAATCCAACAGAATTAATGTTTCCCGTAGCAGCTACCCAACCCAATAATGGCGGGATCGCACCTGGAATAGCACCCACAAAAACTGCAAATGGTGTTTTTCTTTTCAGTGGCGTGTAAGCAACAGTATAGAGCAGAATTGCTAAAAGTCCTAAAATAGCACTCAGCAAATTCATGAAATATCCAAGAATAAAAATACCTGCTAAGCCCGAAACTATACAAACGATAAATGCTTCAGTAACTGACATTCTTGCCGCGGGAAGAGGTCTTGTTAGTGTTCTGTCCATTAACTTATCCAACTCCCTTTCCATGATTTGATTAAATCCATTGGCTGACCCCGTCACTAAAAAACCTCCTAGTACCAACCATCCCATTTTAACAAAATCGATTGCACCAGGCGCCGTCATGAATGCCATGGCAGCCGAAAAAACGACCAATGTGGCAAGCCTCATTTTGGTAAGTTGTGAATAATCGCTAAGTTTTAGATTTAGTCCCAAGGTTTCAGATGCAGGCAATGTATTTTCCATGCGAGCGCAAATGTAACCTAAACCATTCTATTTACAAGATGAAATGAATCTAAATTATTGGAGATTTTTACTGGACTAACAAATTACATCCGCGCAAATCGGCGTTATCAAAACGGCCTACTATTTCAAACTGATTATCAGGATGAATTTTACCAAGATCCTGCGTTGAAATAAAAGCGCATGTATAATAGTTAGCCAAATCAATAATGTTAACGCCCCCTGTAACACCTTCTTTTAATAGTTGTTTTGGATCATTGATTTCTCGAATGATAATTTTCATCCAAGGCGGACAATTAAAAAGTCCATCACCATTTGAATATGCCTGTGATAACAGCTCCGTCATTCCATATTCTGAATGAATTTTTTCTACACCAAATCCTTTAGATAAAATATGGTGCAATTCCTCGCGCACAATTTCTTTCCTCCTTCCCTTCATTCCTCCTGTTTCCATTACTATCAAATCGGGAAAATCGACCGAAAAGCGCTCTGCCATATCAAGTAAAGCGAAAGTTACCCCAATCAAAATCGTTTTCTGTTTATTGGATTTTAACTGTTGTAGTAATTGTTGTAATTCCGAATACTGATATAAATAAAAACCCGATTGTGGATGATTACTTTTTTCAATCAATCGATTTACCATGTAAACTAAACTCGAACCTTTTCTTTCGAGATACGCTGGAAGCAGACCAATCACACAATAACCTTCAATAGCACCATACGTATTTTGAAAAGCTTTTAGAAAACTTTGCTCATACAATTCCACTTTAGCTACTTGATGTTGCGACGTAATCATACCGGTAGTACCACTGCTCGTAAAAATAATTTCAGGTGTATAATTTCTAGCAATAATTTCCTGCGACTTAAATAATGATACTGGAAGAAATGGGATTTGAGTATGATGACTAATCGTATTAACATTTACCCCCAACAACTGAAGATAGTTTTTATAAACTGCTACCTGCTCAGATTGGAAGCGGAATGTAGCCAGTGCGCACGAATTAAACTCCTCTTCGGATGCAATAGCAAAACAATTTTCTGGCTGGTAGTTCATTTATCCTGCGAAGTTACAATAAGTATTGTTTGAATTAAATTTACACAAAATTGAACCAAACACAAATTGCGTTGTTTAACTTTGCGACCTATTTCGACATTATGACACCAATTAATATTTACGCTGAACTTACGCCAAATCCCAATAGCATGAAATTCGTGGCCAACATTAACCTGCTAGAAGGAGGTGTTGTTGAGTACGAATCAAAAGAAGCTGCGGTTAATTGTCCGATGGCGGTTTCTTTGTTTGCATTTAGCGGAATCAACAAAGTTTTTATTACCAGCAACTTTATCACATTAAATAAGGAATCAGATGTTGATTGGTTTGATGTTACAAATATTATCAGAGAATTCATTCGAGGCTATTTAATGTCGGGAGAGCCATTATTTATCGGATCTCCTTTCGATGAAAATCATGTTCCTGCATCAGCAAAAAAAGCAGAGATAAAACCAATTGAAGTTACTGCTGAAACTAAAGAACGACCTACCATTCCTACATCTCCAGAATTAGAAAAAAAGATTACTGAATTATTGGAAGAGTATGTTAAACCTGCTGTAGAAAGTGATGGTGGTGCCATTCATTTTAAATCGTTTGATAACGGTACCGTAAGTGTGGTTCTAAAAGGTGCTTGCAGTGGATGTCCTTCTTCAACAGTTACATTAAAATCAGGAATTGAAAATTTATTAAAGCAAATGGTTCCTGAAGTGCACGAGGTAATTGCGGTAGCAGAATAAATTATTTGCTGCATAACATATCAAAATGACAACCATCTAAATTGTCATTCGACTGAATAAAGCATTTTTTGTCGGAACGATAAAAAGTTTGATATCCGTATCCTTTAAGAATATCGATTAACTCCCTTGCGCTATTGCTATTATTTTTTAAAAAGGCATCGTCCATTTCCATTAAAATTTTAGCATTGCTATTTGTCAAAATTTTAGAGGCTCCTTTTAATACGAATCCTTCAAATCCTTCAACATCCATTTTAATCATATCAACGTAATGTATGTTTCTGTTTTCTAGTACATCATCCAAACGTTCAATCTTTACTTCTTTAAACGGTCGATCTAATTCTTCAAGAACAATTCTGTTCATCCCAGAATTATTATCCATCAACTCATAAATTTTCAAAGTGGAAGCGCGCGCTCCTAAACCAATATTTAAACAAGTGATATTGTTAAAATTGTTTCTTCCAAAATTATCTTGTGCCCTTTGAAAAGTTATTGGGTGTGGTTCAAAAGCGACAATTGTTGCTTTCGGATTTTTACTGGCAAAGCGTAAGGCTGTCCAACCAATATTAGCTCCAATATCAAGAATGACATTTGCATTTTTGGCTTCATCAAAAAATTGCTCTAATGAATGATCAAAATAATTGAAGAAGATATAATGATCAACGGTATCACATAAGTCCAATTTAAAATTAATTCCATTGCGACGTACTTCACGGGAACTTCCCTTGTGATAGAGATACGGCGGTGGTATTAATTTACCTGCCAAAATAGAAAGTGAAGTTGTATTCAAATAAGCCAAAAATTTTTCAAAAACAGAAAGCTTGAAAATCCTTCTAAAAAAATTTAAGAATGTTGTTTTTAAACTGATTTGATAACCTTGACTCATATTTAAAACAAATGTATCAATATTTATAATATCGATACCTCGAAAACAAGAAAGGCTCTTTTTCAAGAGCCTTTATAAATTATACACCTAACAAAACTTTAAGCGGATCTGTTCCACCTGTCATTAGTTTGATAGGATCTTCAATCATCTGTTTCACTTTCACTAAGAATCCAACCGACTCACGTCCATCGATAATACGATGATCATATGACAAAGCCAGATACATTATTGGTCGCACTTCTACTTTACCATTTACCACAACAGCACGCTCAACGATATTATGCATACCTAAGATGGCACTTTGCGGAGGATTAATAATTGGTGTTGACATCATTGACCCAAATACACCACCGTTAGTAATTGTAAATGTTCCACCATTCATCTCATCAACAGTAATCTTTCCATCACGAGCTTTAGAAGCTAGCTTAGCAATTGTCGATTCGATTTCTGCAAGGGTTAATGCCTCAGCGTTACGAATAACAGGAACCATTAATCCTTTAGGAGCACTAACGGCAATACCTACATCGCAATAGTTATGATAAACGATTTCATCACCATCTATTTGTGCATTCACCGCAGGGAAAGCCTGAAGTGCTTCAGTAACTGCCTTGGTAAAAAAACTCATGAATCCTAATCCGATACCATGCTTTTCTTTGAATGCATCTTTATATTGTTTTCTTAAATTCATTACAGCACTCATATCTACTTCGTTGAAAGTAGTAAGCATTGCTGTATTACGTTTTACCGATACTAATCGCTCAGAAACTTTCTTACGTAGCATGGTCATTTTTTCACGCTTTTGATCACGTGAAATTTCATTCGTAGGCATTGCTAAACGAGGTGTTCCATTCTTCATTGCATTCATCACATCGCTTTTGGTAATTCTACCATCTTTACCTGATGATGCAACTTGATTTGGAGTGATATTATTTTCATCCATCATCTTCTTTGCTGCCACACTTGGATGTCCGTTAGCATACGAATCTTTTGCACCTGCTGCAACAGCAGCTACAGGAGTTGCAACAGCTTCCACTTTAGCAGACTCTGCCTTCTTTGATTCTTTTTTAGCAGGAGCTTTTGCTGAAGTATCAATCGATGCTACAACAGAACCAACCGCAATTGTTTCTCCTTCTTTAGCTAATGTTTTTAAAACACCATCAGCTTCTGCAACTAAAGTAAGCGTTGCTTTATCGGAATCAATTTCTGCTATCTCTTCATCTTTCTCAACATAATCGCCATCGTTTTTAATCCAACGCGCAATTTGTACTTCGCTGATCGACTCACCTGGAGAAGGAACTTTTATTTCTACTGCCATAATTTTATTTTTTTCGTAGGTGCGCTACGTTATATTTTAAATTAATACTGGTATTTCTGATTTTGCAAATGCTTTATCGATAAGCGCATGCTGTTCTTTATCGTGTTGCTTATGTGAACCTGTTGCTGGACTAGCACTAGCCTCACGCGCAATTAACTTTACTTCAGCATTTCTCCATGTACGCAATAAGAACGACCATGCTCCCATATTCTCAGGCTCTTCCTGCAACCATACTATCTCATTTGCATTTTTATATTTAGCAACAATCGCATCTACTTGTTTTTGTGGGAACGGATATAATTGTTCAATACGCACTATCGCAACTCCACTATCTTTATCTGCTTCCTGACGCTCTAATAAATCGTAATATACTTTACCAGAACAAAATACCACTCTTCTTGTAGACTTAGCATTTGCTGTTGCATCATCAATCACCTCCTGGAATCCGCCTTTTGTTAAATCAGCAATTGTTGATACACATTTTGGATGACGCAATAAGCTCTTAGGAGTAAAAACCACTAATGGCTTTCTGAAATCGCGATGCATCTGACGGCGCAACAAGTGGAAGAAATTAGCAGGTGTTGTACAATTAGCAATCTGCATATTATGCTCTGCACATAATTGTAAGAATCGCTCTAAACGTGCACTGCTATGCTCCGCACCTTGACCTTCGTATCCGTGAGGTAACAACATTACCAATCCGTTCATACGACGCCATTTATCTTCAGCACTGCTTAAATATTGATCGATGATAATTTGTGCTCCATTTCCAAAATCGCCAAACTGTGCTTCCCAAATTACTAATGAATCAGGAGATGCAAATGCATATCCGTATTCAAATCCGAGAACACCATACTCACTCAATAATGAATTATAAATATAGAATGGCGCTTGTTTATCAGAAATATTACTCAAAGGAACATACTGCTCTTCGGAATCTTCTAAGCGTATAACGGCATGCCTATGGGAAAACGTGCCACGCTCAACATCTTGTCCACTAACTCGAACTGGATACCCTTCGTTCATTAATGTTGCATAAGCAAGCAACTCACCCATCGCCCAATCAAGGCGACCTGGTTCTTTCATCATTTGCTTACGATCGTCGAAGAGACGAACAATTTTATTAAAGAATTTTTTATCTGAAGGAAGTGATGTTATTTTATCAGCAATAGCAATAATTGTTTTTTTATCGACTGCTGTAACTGGCGACTGATCAAAATCGGCAGCCGTACTTAAACGATAATCTGCCCAGCGACCTTCCATAAACGTGGTCACCTTTGTTTTCTCTCTCAACTTTGAGTTATCAAGGTTACTTTGCAATAAATCCTTGAACGACTTTTCCATTTCCTTTGCAAGATTTGCTTCTACAATCCCCTCTGATAATAACTTCTGATTGTATATCTCACGTGGGTTTAAATGCTTTGCAATTTCCTTGTACAATAAAGGCTGCGTAAATCTTGGTTCATCACCTTCGTTATGTCCGTATTTACGATAACATAAAATATCAATGAAAACATCCTGATGGAACGTCTGACGATATTCCATTGCTAGTCGGATTGTATAAATCAACGCTTCCACATCATCACCATTCACATGAAACACAGGAGATAATGTTACCTTACCGATATCTGTGCAATACGTACTTGAACGGGCATCCGTATAGTTAGTGGTAAATCCTACCTGATTATTAATCACTAAATGAATGGTTCCACCTGTAGAGTAACCTTTCAATAATGACATTTGAATTACTTCATAAACGATTCCTTGCGCTGCGATTGCTGCATCACCATGAATTAAAATTGGCGCAATGCTATTCACAGTGTAATCTGGTGTTTCATCCAATTTAGCACGCACAATTCCTTCAACAATTGGATCTACCGTTTCAAGGTGAGATGGATTTGGTGTTAGGCTAAGATGAACTTTCTTCTTGTGCATTGTTTCAACATCAGTTGAAAAACCTAGGTGATATTTTACATCACCGTTAAAAGCATTTGCATCAAACTCTTTTCCTTCAAATTCAGAAAAAATATCTTCATAGCTTTTACCAAGGATATTCGCCAACACATTTAGTCGACCTCTGTGAGCCATTCCAATAACAAACTCTTTTATTCCAAGTTCAGCACCTGCATCAATAACTGCATCCAATGCTGGAATTGCTGATTCTGCGCCCTCAAGAGAGAAACGCTTTTGACCGGTGAATTTTGTATGCAAGAAGTTTTCAAAAGCTACAGCCTCGTTCAACTTAGTAAGAATTCTTTTTTTCTCATCGATAGTAAATGCCTGACGATTTTTAGAACCTTCCATTCTTGACTGAAGCCATTGTATCACTTCAGGATTACGAATGTATTTGTACTCTGCCCCCACACTCTGACAATAAGTTTCATCTAAATGGGCTATTATTTCTTTCAATTTAGAAGGGCCTATCCCTAACTCTTGTCCTGCAGAAAAAACAGTTTCAAGATCAATCTGCTCGAGGCCAAAATTCTCTAGTGCAAGTGTTGGCTGATATTTTCTTCTTTCTCGAACAGGATTTGTCTTGGTAAAAAGATGCCCTCTAGAACGATAACCATTAATAAGGTTAATGACTTTAAATTCCTTGTTGACTTTTTCGGGCACTACATCGGTTTCATCTCCGAAGCGGGCACGGGCAAAATCAAACCCTAAAAAAAATTGTTTCCAACTTGCATCTACAGCATCCGGGTTATTCAGATACTGACGATACATTTCATCCATTAACTCAGGAGAAATATTTCCGATAATACTATGTTGACTCATTTTGATTGAACGCCTGATTATACATCCACAAAGATAAAGTTTAACCTATTAATATCATCGAAAAAACAGAAGGAATTATTCGCTCAGAAGTTAAGGGAACAACACCCCACTAAAATCGACGGTATTGACAAGTGGAAGATTGCTTTTGTACTTGTTGTTTATCGACTTAATACATTCGTTAGCGACCATTGCATATCCTCTTGCTGTAAGGTGAAATCCATCTAAAGAAACAGCCCCACCATAAAACATATTAGATGTTGCAGAAGCCCCGCTAAACGAATAGCCATTTTTCAAACCAGCCATAAACCGATTAAAATCGAAGAAGGCAAAACCTTTAGCATTGGCAGCAGCTCTTAAATCAGAATTAAAAATAGCAATACGGTTATCGATTTTACTCACCTCCACGCTGTCTAAGACATAATTAGCTGGTATTGGCTTTTGAGGCGTACCCCAGCCACCGCAATTTACCGAGTCAGCATTGATTATATTCAAAATATACTCTCCTCGCTTTATTTGACGGATTATCCCACCATTAGCCTCAGCAATTACAAGTGAATTGCTGCCTTCTGAAAAATTAATTCCCGGAGGTGAAATAGCATTTAAATCGCTTGCTTGTTGAGCCGTTAATTTAAGTCCGTTATAAGGAAGCGCATTAAAATAAGGGATGTCTTGCAAATCAGGAATATTCGCTACAATACCTTTCTGACCTGCACCCGTTAATCCATCAAAAATGAAATTAATGGCTGCTTCGAAAGTGTCGACAGGAGTAATATCATAGGTATTTAAACCTCCTACCTCTCCGGCCCCTCCTGAAAATGCATAATTGTAGACGTCAGAAGTGCCTATCCATACCATTACGAAAGTTGGATTTAAGAATTGAGCGTCTCCAAGAACTGTAGATGATAATCCTGAGATGCCCGTATCTGAAGCCATTCGATGATAAAAAACATTCCCAGCAGGATAAGATTTCCCGGTGAACTGGCTATATGCCTGAAATGATTTCAAGCCTGGGATACAGTAATTATTATAGTGTTTTGCACCTAACCAATCTAAACTTCTGCTATCAAAAGAGGACTTATTAATTTTAAAAGACGACTTGTTTTGACAATTTATATAAGTCGACAAATTCAATGAACCCATTAAAGAATTATTAATAAAGTCATAACCAGTACCACTCCCATCAGGCATAAATGCCTGCGTAAACTCACCTCCATCGGCCAATTGGAATTTACCTGCCAATAAATTAGGAACAGCTGCAAATTGTCCGTTGAAATACAAGGCCCCGTCTGACATTCCAGCGCCAAAATCATCGCCTATTGCAATGAATCGAGTGAAAACCGCTTGACCACTTGTATACCTTGGCTCCTCTAGATCAGGTTTACATGATACGATCGAGGTGATTATTCCGAGTACTATTATTTTCCAATTAAAATTCATAGTTCAATCCGATGCCACCGATAAATGCATTAGCCTTATAGGTTCCGTTAAAATTATTAATGTTTTTTGTTTCTTTTCGCTCTTTAATATCAGAATAACCCACAAATGCATCTACCGAAAACGACTTATTCAATTGATACGAAGCACCTCCTGTATAAATGAATTTATTGTATTCAGGATAGGCAGGATGAACATAAGTATTTAATACTGGAGCTAAATCAAACGCAAATCCTCCTCTGAATACAAGCTTTTTTGAATAATTATAACGCGCTCCGAAACGAATCGCGTAAGAACTTGATAAGTCTTGGTTGACCTTGAAATTATATTGATCATAATTAGCAACTTCCAGCTTTAATGAGTCGATATTAGTCCAGTTGAAGATATTTACATCCATCGTCAATAACCAGTTTTGATCAAGTTCATAAGCAGCCCCAAGTGAAATGACAGATGGAAGTTTGATATTGGCAGTTACCTCTGCATTTGATGATGGTAAAACACCATTAGCTAATAGTGATGATGGTGCATTTTCTAATGTAATCTCCCCTTTTGCTTTTTTATAATTTAATCCGCTACGCAATGCAAACCCCATATGCCACTTCTTATAATTATAATTTAAGCCGAGATTTAAGCCTAAAGCTGACCCTTTCAAATCATAATTCATGATAACATCTCCCGCACTACTTTCATAATTTATAGCCTTAGATGCCTGATGACGATAAAGCGTAAACATCAATCCACCACCAACAGAAAATTTATCATTTATACGATATGATATAGCGGGTTGAATATTCTGAACATTCGACTTGTTTGAAATGCAAATGTATTTCCCTGCCCAAGTTTTATCCCAAGAAACGTTATTCTGAAAGGGATTGTTGATGGCTAACCCAAGATCAATTTTATCAGTGAATTTATATACTCCATACAAACTAACGGGCAATAGGCTTGATTTAGAGGTATAGTATTTCTCACCCGTATTCATTAAAAATATTGATTTGGGTGAAGTATAATTAATTCCAAGATTGATATAATTTTTTTTCAAAAAGGTCATTGTTGCTGGGTTATAAAAAGCAGCGCTTCCATCAAAACCAATGCTTGTTATCGTTCCACCCATTGAAGATGATTTAATTCCTAAAAGGGGATTGTCGCCAATTCCTGCAAAAGAAATTGCAGGAAAAAGTAGAAGTATAACTATTCGTTCAATTAGTCGCATAATTCGCATTAGAATTAACAAATTTAGGCCTCATTCGCTTTTAATTATTTAGTTCGGTGGCTAGTTATTAACACGAATGTGTGTTTTTACGCAGAGATAATAAAAATAGTTTTCACTTCGTAAGTTAATCTGTACGCATTACATTTGCTGCATGGAAAATAAGCACTTCGACATAATTGTTATCGGAGGAGGAATTGTTGGACTTTCAACGGCCTACAAGTTAAATCTGCACCGACCTGAATTGAAAATTTTAGTTCTTGAAAAAGAAAATGCGGTGGCGTATCATCAAACAGGCAGAAACTCAGGTGTTATTCACTCAGGCATCTACTATAAGCCAGGAAGTTATAAAGCTAAAAATTGTGTTGATGGAAGAAGAGAGTTGGTTGCTTTTGCAAAAGAGCATAACATCGCCCACGATATTTGCGGAAAATTAATAGTAGCAACTGACCCTTCTGAATTACCTCATATGCATAAAGTGTTTAACCATGGATTGCAAAATGGAGTTGAAGATATTGAGTTGATTTCAGCAGATAAAATCAAGGAAATAGAACCTTATTGCGCAGGCATTGAAGGAATTCGTGTAGGTTGTACAGGTATTATTGATTTTGTTGGTGTTTGTAAAGTGCTCGCTGATTTAATAGAACAGAAATTTCCAGGTAGTCGCGTTGCACTAGAACATGAAGTTACTGGATTTATAAAAGCTGATGGGAAAACAACAGTTGTAACTCCGAAAGGAAATTTCACTTCTGACTACATCGTGAATTGCACTGGACTTCAAACCGATCGCATTGCGAAAAAAGATGGTGTTGATCCTGATATGAAAATTGTTGGTTTCAGAGGTGATTATTATGAATTAACCGAAGAAGCAAAACATAAAGTAAAACATTTAATTTATCCTGTACCTAATCCACAGTTCCCATTTTTAGGAGTGCATTTTACACGAATGATTAACCACCCTACTGAATGCGGACCAAATGCAGTATTTGTTTTTAAGCGTGAGGGATATGGAAAAACAGATTTCAATTTAGCTGATACTGTTGATGCATTAAGTTACGGCGGCACCTGGAAATTATTCTTCAAGCACTGGCAATTTGGTCTAGATGAATATAGAAGAGCATTTAGCAAGCGATTGTTTTTACAACGACTTCAACGATTAATTCCTGAGTTGAAAATGGAAGATATTGTTCCAGGACGAGCGGGCGTACGTGCGATGGCGTTAGACTCATCAGGGCAAATGATTGATGACTTTAAAATTGTACATAGCGATAATGCATTGCATGTTTTAAATGCTCCATCACCTGCTGCCACTGCCTGTTTAGCTATTGGCAGCGCGGTCACAGAAATGGCCAAGCAACATTTCAAGATTAACTAAATAAAAAACGGGGAGCTTAACTCCCCGTTTTTATTAGAACTATTTTTTTGAATTTACTTTTTCAATTTATCTCCAAATACCTTTTTGAATTTCTCTACCTTAGGTTGTATTACGAATGAACAGTAAGGCTGATTTTTATTTTCGTTATAATAGTTCTGATGATAATCTTCTGCTTTGTAAAAAGCAGTAAACGGACTTACTTCAGTTACTACAGGATTGTCATATGCATGTTCAGCATTTAATTTTTCGATGTACGATTTTGTCAATTCCTTTTGATGTTCGTTGTGATAGAACACCACTGAACGATATTGCGTACCAACATCAGCACCCTGACGATTTAAAGTTGTTGGATCGTGAACAGTCCAAAATACTTGCAACAATTCATCAAAAGAAATTTTAGTTGTATCGTAAACAATTTGCACTACCTCTGCATGTCCTGTTGCACCACTACAAACCTGCTCATACGATGGATTTGCACGCGGACCTCCAGAATATCCACTGGCTACAGACACAACACCATTTAACTGCTGATAAACTGCTTCTACGCACCAGAAACATCCTCCACCGAATGTAGCGGTATCTAAATTTTTTGTTTCCATAACTTTACCTTTTTGATTGTTGTTTAACTGACCTGATTTTCTCTGACTTCCTTTGTCAGGATTGGTGCATGACATTAATATAATTGCACCTGCTAAACTGATTAAATACTGTTTCATAATTGCTTGTTTTCAGATTAGTCGTATGAAAACACTAATCCTTACAACAAACCAAACATTTTTTAGTTTTCCGGTTTAAAATGCGGACTAACAAAGTCTTTAAGGTAGAAAGGCTCGAAGTAAGCAATGTCTTCAAATGCATTTTCTTGATAAGCCTTAAAAGCTGGCTCTACTAACCCAATCGCCGAAACTGAAAAATGCTCGTCGATAGTAACATTAGGCTTACTCTCAAAAAATGAAATTGATTTAGCTGCACCACTTCCGATGAGCATGTAATTTACTTCGGATTGAAAAGAAAAACTTTCGTTATGTAGAATTTCTGCTACTATTGGATGGACTTCTTGCAATTGCTGATTATACACAGCGCCATACACTTCCATTCGGCGAGCATCTAAAAGCGGTACTACGTAACCGTTATATTTGGGATGCTCAAGATAATATTGATTTGCCATTGATTGAGTTGTGGCAATAGCAATGAGTGGAATATTCAAAGCATAGCATAAACCTTTTGCTGTAGAAACTCCGATACGTAAACCAGTATAACTTCCAGGACCTTTACTTACAGCAATTGCTTTTAATGCTGTTGGCTTGATGTTGTTTTCTTTAAAAATTTCATCAATAAAAACCGCCAGCGAAGAAGCGTGATCACGAATAGGCTCAGTAGTTTTTTCGGCAATAACAACTCCATTATCTGCTAAAACAACAGAACAAATATCGGTAGCTGTTTCAATATGTAATATCATTACTCTTCTACTGCGAACAACTCTTCTTTTGCAACTACTTTAACAATATCACCATCATTTAAAGTTTTAGAAATTGCTCTAAATGGTGACGTTACAACTTTATCATCCGCTGTTATTCCTTCTAAAATCTGAATATTCATATTATCCTGAATACCGGTTTTTACAAACTTCATTTTTACTTTACCATCTACTACGACAAACACGCATTCTTTCACCTTTGAGTTCGACACCTCAGTAACTTTTTTGTTTTCTGACTTTAACGTATCACGTGTTGTTACTGCTGCAATTGGAACAGACAATACACTTGCAACACGATTAGTAATAATATCAATTGTCGTTGACATACCCGGACGAAACGGACTAAAGTCGGCGGACTTACCCTCTAATAAATCCTGATATGATTCACGTAAAATTCTAGCTTTAACGGTATAATTTGTTACCTGATCTGTTGACTGTACTCCAGAAACAGAAGCCGAATTAGCAACTTCAGTTACTACTCCTTTGAACTTTCTTCCAAGGTATGCGTCAATTTCAATTTCAGCAGTATCACCTCTTGAAACGCGTACGATATCGCTTTCACTTACATCAACACTCACTTCCATCTCATTCAAATTAGCAAGGCGCATAATTTCCGTTCCTTCCATCATATTAGTTCCTACTACACGCTCTCCTTTTTCTTTGCTTAACTTTGAAACGGTTCCATCAACAGGAGCATAAATATTTGTCTTATTTAAATTCTCTCTTGATTCTTTTAAACTTGCTTGGGAACTCTTGATAGTAAACTCTGATGAAGCAATTGCCATTCGTGCTGCATCTACTTCTGCTTTTGCTACTTCAAAAGCTGACTTAATCGATTCAAAATCCTGAGATGAAATAACCTTGTCTTCGAACAATTTTTTATTTCGATTGTAAGTCAACTCTGCCTTTTGAAATTGTGATTCTGCTTGCGCTAAACGAGATTTACTACTTGAAAGATTGGCTACTGAACCATTCACTGCTGCTTCTGCGCGATCAAGACTCGATAAATATATTTCAGGATTTATTTTACAAAGCAAGGTGCCCTTTTTTACAACGTCACCTTCTTTCACATAAAGCTCAACTATCTCACCTGATACATCGGCACTAATTTTAATTTCTTTTTCAGGCTGCACTTTCCCACTTGCAGAAACTGTTTCTACGATATCGCGCTTCGAGGCTGATTCAACACTGACTTTAGTTGCATCGTTTGACCCGATCCATCCAGCTTTTTTCGCTACGACTAATCCAATGATTACAATAACGACCGCAATTCCTATTTTCTTTTTCATACGATAATATATTAGAATGCAAGCGGATTGCCTGCATAAAAATCAAGTACTTTAATTTTAAATATCAAATCAAATTTCGCCTGCAATAATTCCACTTTGCCTCGAGTGAGGTTATTCGTAGCCGTTAGGAATTCCAAAGAACTTGTAAGGCCAGCATTATATCTTTTTTCAGCATACATATATGCTTCGTTAAGTGCAGTTACACTTTTAGAAAGTGCTTGGTATTTTTTCTGAGCTGCGTTAGCATCAGCTACTGCCTGTTGTACACTTTTAAAAACTGTATTTTTTGTTTGTTGAAGTGATGTTTCCGCAGATAACAAATTCAACTTAGCGTTGCTTACTCTGTAGCGAGATGAAAACCCATTGAAGATTGGAATACTCAAGCTAACACCCACTGCTTTTGTAACATTATTATCAAACTGCGTTGATAAAGGAGTTTTCACATAATTCGTTTTGAAAGCGGGCGCTAATACGTCTTCGCCAGATGCTGTAACATAACCTGTAGGAAAAAATCCCAAGTACTGAGGAGTACCATCTAAATTTCGAGTAGTACTCGAATATCCCGTAGATAAAGATCCAAACATTGTTAAACGCGGCATAAAGCTACCTCTTGCAATACTTACTGATGTCAAAGCACTTTCCTCTTTAAAGGTAGCGCTTTTAATTTCTGGTAGGTGCGATATTGCCAATTGAAACAACTGGTCGGCTGTTGAATTCATAACCGATGAAGTAGGAATATCAACTGTTGGAGTAACGATATCAAAATCAGCAATACTATCTAGTTCTAGTAATTGTGTAAGAGATAAACGTGCAATCGTATTTTGATTTTCGGCTGTGATATTATTTAGTTCTTCATTTGCTAATTGAGATTCGGAGTCCAGTAAGTTTCCTTGTGTCATAACACCAGCATCTGTCATCGCCTTTACACGATCACGTTGTTTTTGCGACTCACTAACACGTCCTTGCGTAAGTTTAAGTTGCTCCTTCGTATATAAATACTGTAAATAAGCCGAAACAACACTCAATGAAATATCATTCTGTATTTTCTTTAAATCGTTTTGTCCTGCCATGAAATTCAATTTGCTTTGCTTCAGCGTATTTTGCAATTGAAATCCGTTGAAAATTGTAACGCTAGAACTTAGCGAAGGATTAATGGATTTAATTTCTGCGTTCGTGAACGTATAAGAAAAAGGATCTACCGATCTACCCCAGTTAAAGCTACCACTTCCTGATGCATTTAACGTTGGGAAAAAAGAATAAAAACTTTGATTGACAGTATTCTCTTGAGATACGGTTGCGATAAATTGTTGTTTAACTGTTAAGTTATGTTGCACTGCATAGTCAACACATTCTTGCAAGGTCCATTGTTTTTGAGAAAAGCCGCTTATCGGATTTGCCAGTATTACAACCAGCATTATCTGAACAGACCGATAAATAAATTTCATAAATAAATTATTTGCTCGCAAAGTTAAGTAAAGGGTTTGATATAAAATGTTAAAGTTAAGGCAATAAAAAAGCGGACTTTATGAGGCCCGCTTAATTTTTTATTTTCAAGTTCTTAGTTAAAAACCCTAACCATAAAAACCACATCTTTTATCCTTTTGATTTGAGATGCGCGATCAACTCCAATTAAAAACTTATTCGTTGGTAAAAGGATATTATTTTGATCATTTCTTGAATTAATGTAGTCATTAATCCACTTAGACTTTACAGCGAAAGAAGCTCCTTCAGCGGATTCATTTTTACCGCTGATAATTCCAATTAAATTACCTTGGTTATCGAATAATGGTCCTCCCGAATTACCTGGGTTAACAGGAATACTAATTTGGTATGCTGTTGTATCACCTTCGTACCCAGTGTAGGAACTAATAGACCCATCTCCGAATACTAAATCTTCACGAGGAAAACCAAGTGTAAATACTTTTTCTCCTGGATCAGATATTGATTTTTTAATTGCAAAAGGAATTTCTTTAAAACCAGGAAAACTATCTTCTTTTACTTTTAGCATTGCTAAGTCAAGAGCTTTATCTGAGTAGACTATTTCAGCTTGTAATTGACCAACAGCTTCATTACTCAAATAAATTTGCTTTGCATCTTGAACAACGTGATAGCTTGTTAAAACATATCCATCTTTCGTAATTGCGAAACCTGTTCCTGTGAATTGTTTAAGGTCACCTTTAACATCATCGGCATTAATTCCTTTGATGATTTCCTTCTGATTCTTTTTAATCTTTTCTACCTCACGACGTAATTCACGGTAGGCATTTTGATTTTTTGAAGATCCGCTTCCAGATATCCAAAGTGATAAAGAAACTGCGCTCAATAAGAAAACGCTGACTGCTGCTGCTATTGAAAAATAACTTCTTTCTTTTCCAAATACCATTCGCGTTGACTTACCCGACTTAACCACTTTTAAAGGAGCTACGGTTGTAAACAAATCGTATTCTACTTCTTCGTGAATTTGCTCAATTTTCTTTTTTAGTGCTAATCGTTCACGATAATTTTCAAAAGCGTCTTTTAAAGATAAAAAATCATTTACTGATGCTGATAATTGAGGATCATTCTCTAACCATTGCTCAAAAATGCGAAGCTCCTCGGGGGTTAATTCCCCGAAACAGTATCTTTCTATAATCTCATAAATCTCTCTGGAGTTCTTCATTGGTTACTATTCCGTTATTAAAGACTTCGAAAAAACTCTTTTTGAGTCGTTTCAAACATTTATACTTCTGATTCTTTGCATTATCAGCATTCGTATATCCAAATTTTTGTGTGATCTCTTCCATACTATTACCATTGATGTAAAAGTCTTTTAGAATTGATCTACAAGGTTCGCCTAGCTGCTCGAGCGCTTGATTCATTGCGTAGAATTGCTCTTCGCGCTCATCTGTTTTATCTTCTTCAATGGGAAGATAATCTTCGCTATCATTGAGCTCTTCAGTTGTAAAACGTGATTTACGTTTTAGCTGCTTCAGCCAAAGGCGGCGACCAATAGAATATAAGAACGTTTTAATGCTACAGTTTAACTCAAATCCATCCTGCTTTAGCTTTTCACAAAAAACAATAATTGTTTCCTGATAGGTATCCTTTGCTTCTTGCAGGGAGCCGCCGTTGTTTAAGATGAAACTAACTACTGTCTGGTAATTCTGACGATAAACGATTTTAAGTGTTTTATCATCTCCGGCCTGGAGTAGTTCCAATACTTGAATTTCGGCAACAGGTTGAACCTGATTCATGCTGGTTTGTCTTTAATTCGTTTTATTTAAAAAGGTAACCCTTTATAAAAGCAAATGTCAGCAATTAATTTATTGTAACCCATCTCTTTGTTTAATTTTTTATATTGATTTTCAGCTATTTGCAAATAATTTCAAAAAATCGATTAAAAATTGGGTTACATAAATTTAATCTGGGTATTAAGCAGTAAGTTTAACCAAAATCAAAAACAAACAAAATGAAAAAATTATTCACATTCTTTGCTGTTGCAACTTTCGTTGTTGCATTATCATCTTGCGGTGGAGCTAAAACTGAAGAAGCTACTGCTACTGAAGAAGTAACTGCTACTGAAGAAATGCCAGCTGAAATGCCAGCTGCTGAAGCAACTGACGCTACAGCTTCTACTGAAACTGCTGCTTCAGGTACTAACTAATTCTAATAGAATTATCATAAAAAAGGTCCGGACTTCCGGACCTTTTTTATTTTACCCCATTTTTTAGTTCAGCACTGGCGCAAGCCACTTCGCCACTACTTCCGTATCCATCCCTTTTCTCTTGGCGTAATCCTCCACTTGCTCTTTATTAATTTTTCCTAAACCGAAATATTGAGCATGCTTACTTGCAAGATATAATCCGCATACGCTTGCGGTTGGCAACATGGCTAAACTTTCTGTTAAGGTAATGCCCGTTGCATTGGTTGCTTTCAATAATTCGAACAACTGATTTTTTTCTGTATGATCGGGTTGTGCTGGATAACCTGGAGCAGGACGAATACCATGATACTTCTCTTGAATCAATTCCTGATTAGATAAGGTTTCTCCTTTTGCATATCCCCAAAAATCTTTTCTAACGCACTCATGTAAATGCTCGGCAAAAGCTTCCGCTAAACGATCCGCCAATGCTTTCAACATAATCGCACTATAGTCATCATGATTTTTTTCGAACTCTTCTACTCTACTATCTATTCCTTGGCCCGCAGTTAATGCAAAAGCACCGACATAATCATTTACTCCTGATGATTTAGGAGCAACATAATCGCTTAATGCAATATTCTGATGTCCTTCAGGCTTTAATGTTTGCTGACGTAGTGTATGAAACTTCGTTATCAATTGATTTCTGTTTTCATCAGCATATACTTCAATGTCATCACCTACAGCATTAGCAGGAAACAATCCGATGACAGCATTTGCTTGTAACCAATTTTCATTGACAATTTTATCGAGCATTGCTTGCGCATCCGCGAAAAGCTTTCTTGCCTCTTCTCCTTTTTCTTTATCATCTAATATCTTCGGATAAGAGCCTTTCATTTCCCAACTATGAAAGAAAGGAGTCCAATCGATATAAGGAACTAATTTATCCAATGGATAGTTTTCTAAAACCGTTACTCCAGTTTTAGCAGGCGCCACAATTACTTCTTTTGTCCAATTAATTTTTAATTTATTCTGTTGCGCATCATGAAGTGAAATAAATTTATTCTGATTATTAGCATTTTCATGTTGCGTTCGAATACGTGCATAATCATCTACAATTCCTTTCATGAACTGTTCCTTATTTTCATTTGATAATAACGAACCTAAAACAGGAACACTTCGCGAAGCATCATTCACATGCACAACTGGTCCGCTGTAATGCGGAGCAATTTTAACAGCAGTATGCACTTTCGATGTAGTTGCACCACCAATCATCAATGGGATTTTCATTCCTGCACGTTCCATCTCTTTTGCTACATGCACCATCTCATCCAATGAAGGGGTAATTAAACCACTCAAGCCAATTGCATCCACCTGATGTTCAATTGCGGCTGCTAGTATTTTATCGCAAGGAACCATTACACCAATATCAACCACATCGTAATTATTACAAGCCATTACAACACCCACAATATTTTTTCCGATGTCATGCACATCACCTTTAACAGTAGCCATCAATATTTTTCCTGCCTTCGAACTAGCACTTGTTTTCTCTGCTTCAAGATATGGTAACAAATAAGCAACTGCCTTTTTCATAACACGAGCACTCTTCACCACTTGAGGCAAAAACATTTTCCCCTCTCCAAATAAATCACCAACTACATTCATTCCGTCCATTAAAGGGCCCTCAATAATATGTAATGCTTTGTCGTATTTAAGATGCGCTTCTTCCATATCTGCATCAATAAAATCAACAACTCCCTTTACCAATGAATATTTAATGCGCTCCTCTAAACTTTCATTTCTCCAAAGGACTTCACGTTCTACTTTTTTCCCTGCTCCTTTGATTTGATCTGCATAGTTGATTAAGTTCTCCGTAGCATCTTCTGATCTATCAAACAAAACATCTTCTACTCGTTGTAATAACTCTTTATCGATATCATCATACACTTGTAGCTGACCAGGATTTACAATACCCATATCCATTCCGTGCTTGATGGCATGAAAAAGAAACGCTGCATGTATTGCTTCACGTACGTGATCATTTCCACGGAAGGAAAAAGAAACATTACTTACGCCACCACTCACCTTAGCATATGGTAAATTCTTCTTTATCCATGCGGTAGCTTCGAAGAAATCAAGTGCGTTCCTGCGATGTTCTTCCATTCCAGTAGCAACCGGAAAAATATTTGGATCGAAAATAATATCCTGAGGAGGAAACTTTACCTTATCAACTAAAATCCGATAGGCTCTTTCACAAATTTCAATTCTTCGTTGGTATGAATCTGCCTGACCTACTTCATCAAATGCCATCACTATAACGGCTGCGCCATAACGCAAAATTGTTTTCGCCTGATTGATGAACGCTTCTTCTCCTTCTTTTAATGAAATTGAATTAACAATGCTCTTTCCCTGAACACATTTCAATCCAGCTTCAATCACATGAAACTTAGAAGAATCAATCATGATAGGAAGTTTTGAAATATCAGGCTCTGCAGCAATTAAGTTTAAAAACTTAACCATTACTTTTTCAGAATCCAACATCCCTTCATCCATATTCACATCAATCGCTTGCGCTCCTCCATCTACCTGGTCGCGTGCAATTGATAAAGCCTCCTCGTAATTTTCTTCTGCGATTAATCGGGCAAACTTACGACTACCAGTTACGTTAGTACGCTCACCTACGTTCATGAAATTACTTTCAGGACGTAACGTTACTGCTTCTAATCCGCTAAGGTGTAATAAATGATCTCTTTCAGGGCGCACACGAGGTTTAACTGTCGAGGCAATGCGTGCAATTTCTGCAATATGATCAGGTGTAGTACCACAACATCCACCTACAATATTTAAAAATCCGCTATTTAAAAAGTCGATTATTTGATGACCCATCGCATGAGGCGTTTCATCATAGCCACCAAATTGATTTGGTAAACCAGCATTCGGATAAGCCGAAATAAAGAATGGCGATTTGTCAGAAAGTTCTTTGAGATAAGGACGCATTTCTTTTGCACCTAATGCACAATTCAATCCGATACTTAACAAATTAACATGAGAGAGCGAAGTTAAAAATGCTTCTACTGTTTGACCGCTTAACGTTCTTCCGCTGGCATCCGTAATAGTTCCAGATATCATCACAGGCAAGTCGACTCCTTTTTCCTCCTGCACTAATTGAATGGCATATAAAGCTGCCTTTGCATTTAACGTATCAAAAATTGTTTCAATTAACAATAAGTCAACGCCCCCTTCAATTAATCCTTTTACTTGTTCTGCATAGGCTTCCACCAACATATCAAAAGTTACTGCTCTGTAACCAGGATCATTTACATCTGGAGAAATAGAGGCAGTACGATTTGTTGGACCGATAGCGCCTGCAACATACTTCGTATAATCATCGCCGTTAGTATCATAATATTCATCAACTGCTGCGCGAGCCAATTTAGCTGCTTCTACATTTAGCTCATAAGAAAGCGACTCCATGTTATAATCAGCCATGGAAATCACCTGAGCGGAAAAGGTATTCGTTTCAATAATATCTGCTCCTGCGTTCAGGTATTCAAGATGAATTGCTTTAATAATATCGGGACGCGTTAGATTAAGCAACTCATTATTGCCTTTTACATCACTTGCCCAATTTGCGAATCGTTCGCCACGATAATCTTTCTCCTCCAGCTTATACCGCTGAATCATCGTACCCATTGCCCCATCAATAACAAGGACACGTTGTTTTAAATCACTTTCTATCTTCTTACTCATTTTCATCAATGGTTATAAAATAAAAAATCTCTTCTGGATAGCCGGAAGAGATTTACCTATGTTTTATTTAGAAATCTTTCGGCAGTTATCTTTTTTCAAACTAATTGAATCAGGAATTGGCACCTTCTTTTGCAAGGGTTGCCAAGGCATCATAGGGCTCAGTCCCTCCACCTTTCTGGATAATTGCTTTGTTTAATAGTTATTACTAAGAACGCGCTGCAAAGTTATAACAAATGACATCAAATAAAAAATTAGATCCATTAGATACTTATCGGAAAGAAAATTCGAATTATTAGGGTTTATATGCCTAGCAAGATTACCTTTGCTCCCCGCATTTAATTATAACAAAATGAAAAAATTACTCATCGTTTGTGTATTCACCGTAACAACTGTTATAGGATTTTCGCAAACAGCAAAACGCCCTCAGGCTATTGGTGGATTTATTGGATTAACTCAATACAATGGCGACTTAGGGCAGGGATTCTTTGGAAAAGGTCAGGCATCGCATGCGCATATTGGCTTTAATTACAGTCATTATATCACTCCTAATGTTGATTTTATTTCAAATCTATCATTTGGTTCTGTTGGCTACAGAGAGTATTTGGGAAAAGGATTTAAAGCAAATCAACTTGCCTGGAACGCAGAAGTACGACTATATCTTTTAAATACAGATAAGAATGTATTATCTCCATTCGCTCATGGTGGGATTGGATTTCAGAAATTAAGTGGTAAAGAAGTGGTTGAAGGTACCGACTTCTGTTTCCCATTTGGTGCTGGAGTACGTTATCAAATAAACGAGTTATGGAATGTTTATTTATCAGAAACAGTTTTATATTCTGATCATGACAATCGTGATTTTTCAGTTCGTAACGATAATGATTCTTATCTGATGCATAGCATTGGAATATCTAAAAACTTTGGTCTTTTAAAAGACAGCGACAAAGATGGTGTGCCAGATAAAGAAGATAAATGTCCGAAGACTCCTAAGGGAACTGCAGTAGATGCTGATGGTTGTCCTTTAGATCGTGATGGTGATGGAATTCTTGATGCAGTTGACAAATGTCCAGATGTAAAAGGAACAGCTGCTACACAAGGTTGCCCTGATAAAGACAAAGACGGTATTGCAGATGCCGATGATAAATGTCCGGATGTATTTGGTGTAATTGCTATGAAAGGTTGTCCGGATCAAGATGGTGATGGAATTACGGATGCAGACGATGCTTGTCCGACAGAAAAAGGGGATATCAGTATGAAAGGTTGTCCTGATAAAGACGGAGATAAACTTGCTGATAATATTGACCAATGTCCAGAGGTAGCTGGACCAGTAGAAAACAAAGGTTGTCCGTATGAAAAAGATCAGGTTGCTATTATGGAAAAGGCCGATAATGTTTATTTCGAATTAGGAAAAGATATTATTCAAAACAATTACAGTGTTGCATTAGATCAGGTTGCTGATTTGATGAAGAAAAATCCTAATTACACTTTAGAAATTGAAGGGCATACCGATAATACTGGCGATGCTACTAAGAACATGGATTTATCGCAACGCCGTTCAAATACAATTAAAAATTATTTGATTAAAAAAGGCATTGACGAAAAACGTTTAACGGCAAAAGGCTTTGGTGATACTCGTCCGCTCGTACCTAACGATACTGAAGAAAATAAAGCGAAGAACCGAAGAGTAGAGTTTAAAGTAAATCGTTAAAAATAAAATGAAAGAGGTCATCGTAACAGATGGCCTCTTTTTTTGAAATAATACAAAAGATTAACAATCGGCTAATGTTTGTGCTGGTTAAATGGTTAATTTTGTGGAATTATGATTATAGAGCAATTAAAAGACCTTTCGGATAGAACAGCTGCTCTGAGGAGGCATCTTTGACGTCGATAACCGACTCGAACAAATAGCTCAGGAAGAGCAACTCACCCACGCACCTGATTTTTGGAATGACTCAAAGCGTGCAGAACAAATTTTAAAGAACATTAATTTTAAGAAAGATTGGACGAACGCTTTTAAAGAAGTTCAATCGGCTGTTGATGATTTGACTGTTCTTTTCGAATTTCACAAAGAAGGTGAAGCAACAGAAGAAGAAGTAGATAATTCTTATCGTCAAACATTAAAGTTATTAGAAGACCTTGAATTTAAAAACATGCTTAGTGGCGAAGAAGACCGCTTAAGCGCTGTATTAACGATTAATTCAGGAGCTGGTGGTACAGAGAGTCAAGATTGGGCTTCGATGTTACTAAGGATGTATTTACGTTGGGCAGAGCGACATAAATTTAAAGTAACTGAAATTGATTACCTCGATGGCGATGGTGCTGGGATTAAATCAGCCACCTATGAAATTGAAGGAGCTTATGCTTATGGTTATTTGAAAAGTGAAAATGGCGTTCATCGATTAGTGCGCATTTCTCCTTTTGATGCAAATGCAAAACGACATACTTCATTTGCTTCTGTATATGCTTATCCTTTGATTGATGATGAAATCAATATTGAAATTAAAGATGCGGATATTTCTATTCAGACATCACGTTCGGGAGGTGCTGGTGGACAAAATGTAAATAAAGTAGAAACCAAAGTTCAGTTGACGCATCATCCAACGGGCATTGTTGTAATTTGTCAGGTAGAACGTACGCAAGGTGGAAATAAGGAGCGAGCGATGCAAATGTTGCGTTCGCAGTTATATGAGTTAGAAATCAGAAAACGTAACGAAGCGAAAGCCGCAACTGAAAGTTCGAAAAAGAAAATCGAATGGGGAAGTCAGATTAGAAGTTATGTATTACATCCGTATAAATTAGTGAAGGATGTGCGCACTGATTATGAAACCTCTGATACAGGAGCTGTACTTGATGGAGAAATTGATGAATTCATCAAAGCTTACTTAATGGAATACGCAGAATAAAATCAAAAAAATAAAAAGAATAAATCATTTAGAACATGAATTACAGAATAGAAAAAGACACAATGGGAACAGTGCAAGTTCCAGCTGATGTTTATTGGGGAGCACAAACACAACGCTCTATAGAGAATTTTAAAATTGCTCAGGACATTAATAAAATGCCGAAAGAAATTATTCGTGCATTTGCTATTTTGAAAAAAGCAGCTGCCATAACAAATATGGAAGCGGGCGTTTTACCAAGCGAAAAATGCGACTTAATTGGAAAAGTATGTGATGAAATTATAGAAGGTAAATTAGATGATCAATTTCCGTTAGTAGTTTGGCAAACAGGGTCAGGAACGCAAAGCAACATGAATGTTAACGAAGTAGTTGCTTATCGTGCACACGTAATGCAAGGCGGATCATTAATGGATGAGAAAAAAGCAGTACATCCTAATGATGATGTAAATAAATCGCAATCATCCAACGATACCTTCCCTACTGCGATGCATATTGCAGCTTATAAAATTTTGATGGATGTAACGTTACCGGGGTTACGTACTTTACGCGATACATTAAAAGCAAAGTCGAAAGAGTTCATGCATATTGTTAAAATCGGACGTACGCATTTAATGGATGCAACTCCTTTAACATTAGGTCAAGAGCTTAGCGGCTACGTATCACAGTTAGACCATGGCATTCGTGCTATAGAACATACATTACCTCACTTAGCTGAACTTGCGTTAGGAGGAACAGCAGTAGGAACAGGAATTAATACGCCCAAAGGGTATTCTGAAAATGTTGCAAGAAATATTGCTGAACTTTCAGGACTTCCATTTATCACAGCGGAAAATAAATTTGAAGCATTAGCAGCGCATGATGCAATTGTAGAAGCGCATGGAGCTTTAAAAACTGTTGCTGTTAGCTTAATGAAAATTGGTAATGATATTCGTTTATTAGCATCAGGACCTCGTTGTGGTATTGGAGAATTATTTATCCCTGATAACGAGCCAGGATCTTCTATCATGCCAGGCAAAGTAAATCCTACGCAATGTGAAGCAATGACTATGGTTGCTGCGCAAGTAATGGGTAACGATGTTGCGATAAACATTGGTGGTGCTACAGGGCATTTCGAATTGAATGTATTCAAGCCAGTAATGATTTATAACTTTTTACATTCTGCACGATTGATTGGTGACGTATGTATGTCGTTTAATGATAAGTGCGCAGTAGGCATTCAACCGATTGAAGCAAATATTAAAAATAATTTAAACAATTCATTGATGTTAGTAACATCATTGAATACGCATATTGGTTATTACAAAGCAGCAGAGATTGCACAAACTGCACATCGTGATGGAAAGACATTAAAAGAAACAGCTATTGCATTAGGCTATTTAACTGCAGAAGAATTTGACCAATGGGTTGATCCATTGACAATGGTAGGTGAATTACCATCTTAATATTTGATTGTTATGAATACAACTACAGTAATAAAAAATGCAAGCCTTGTAAATGAAAATAAAATTTACAGCGCAGATGTATTGATTAAGAATGGTCGAATTGAAAAAATAGACCAATCGATATCTGTCAATGAAAATTGCTTAGAAATTAATGCAGAGCATTTACATTTATTACCAGGTTGTATTGATGATCAGGTACACTTTAGAGAACCAGGATTAACACATAAAGGGGAAATTTATACAGAAGCTAAAGCAGCGGTTGCAGGTGGTATTACCAGTTACATGGAAATGCCGAATACAAATCCTCAAACAATTACTCAAGAATTGTTAGAAGTAAAATATCACCGAGCTTCGGAATGTTCCTTAGCGAATTATAGTTTTTTCATGGGCGTGACAAATCACAACTATGAAGAAGTTGTTCGCACAAACCCTTTGAATGTTTGCGGAATTAAAATATTCATGGGTTCAAGTACTGGCGATATGTTGGTAGATGATGCCAATGTTTTGTGTAGAATATTTGGCAATGCTCCTACTCTTATTGCTGTTCATTGCGAAGATGAAGCTACCGTAAGAAAAAACTTAGCGTTGGCAAAGGAAAAATATGGAGATGATATTCCAATTGAAATGCATCCGATTATCAGAGATGAAGAAGCATGTTACTTATCATCGTCGCTTGCAGCAGACCTAGCTAAGAGAAAAGGCACACGATTACATATTTTGCATATTTCGACAGAAAAAGAATTGTCACTTTTCGATAATGCGTTGGCTTTAGCTGATAAAAAGATTACTGCCGAGGCATGCATTCATCATCTATATTTTACGGATGATGATTACAAAACGAAAGGTTCGCTAATCAAATGGAATCCTGCAGTAAAATCGAAGAGAGATAGAGATGCGATACGAGCAGCAGTAAACAATAATCTTATTGATGTTATTGCAACAGATCATGCGCCACATACGATCGAAGAAAAAAACAATAAGTATTTAATGGCACCATCTGGGGGACCACTTGTTCAACATGCATTACCAGCTATGTTGAATGCGGTTAGTGAAGGTTGGATAACGATAGAGAAAGTAGTTGAGAAAATGTCGCACTCTGTAGCTGTTTGCTTTAACCTGGAAGAGAGAGGATACATCCGAGAAGGATACTATGCTGATTTAGTTTTAGTGGATTTGAAAAAACAAACTGCCGTTACTAAAGAAAATATTTTATACAAATGTGGTTGGTCGCCATTTGAAGGAACAACTTTTCAAGGAGCAATTGACAGTACCTTTGTAAACGGACATCGAGTATATCATCAAGGAAATTTCGATGAAAGCAATTTGGGTAAACGATTAACATTTGCAAGACGATGAAAAAAATAGTTGTTTACATCACTTGTGTTATGCTAATGGTTGCATGTGGCAAAGGAGAAGAAAAAATTCCCGATGATTTAATTGCGAGAGAAAAGTTAATTCCACTCTTAGCCGATATGCAATATACAGAAGCCATTATTCAGCTAAAGAATCTCAGTTATACTGATAGTACAAAAACAGTTGCTTACGGACATTATAAATATGTTTTAGAAAAGCACAAAGTAAGTTCAGAAGATTTTAAGAAAACGTTTAATTGGTATAAAAATCATCCAAAAGAAATGAGCGAATTGTATAGGGATGTCCTGACACAATTAAGCAAAGATGCAGCAACAAAAAAACCCTGACCAAATAGTCAGGGTTTTATTTTTAATTTAAATATTTATCGAGCCATTCGAAGTAAACACGTTGCCATAGAATACTGTTTTGTGGTTTTAATACCCAATGACCTTCATCTGGGAAATACAAAAAGCGAGATGGAACATCATTCATTTGAGCAGCAGTGAATGCTTCAATACCTTGATTTAGTGGAACACGAAAATCTTTTTCATTATGAATAACTAAGATTGGAGTATCCCAGTTTTTCACGAAACGATTTGGCGAAAATGCATCATAGCTTTTTGGCATTGGCTTATTCCAATAAGGTCCTTCTAAGTCATGATTAGCAAAGAATAATTCTTCCGTACATGCAAACTCTGATTCTAAATTAAATACTCCGCAATGCGATATAAACGTTTTAAATCGCTTGTTATGATTACCTGCTAACCAATAAACAGAAAATCCACCATAGCTCGCTCCCACTGCACCTAAACGATTTTTATCTACATAAGGCTCATTACTTACATCATCGATAGCTGATAATAAATCCTTCATTGGTTGTCCACCCCAATCACCTTGAATCTGATCGTTCCATGCTTCACCAAATGATGGTAATCCACGACGGTTAGGTGCTACTATAATATAACCTCTAGCAGCCATCAAACTAAAATTCCAGCGGTAAGAGAAAGTTTGACTAACTACACTTTGAGGACCACCCTGACAGAATAATAATGTAGGATATTTTTTGCTTGGGTCAAAATCAGGAGGATAAATAACCCAAACTAATTCTTCTTTGCCATCAGTGGTTTTAACCATGCGTTTTTTCACGGTAGCCTTTTTGAATTTAGCCCAAGCAGGATCGGTAATTGAAGTAATTTTAGAAACCTTATTGTCTGTTGCATTGATAGCATATAATTCAGTTGGCATCGTCATATCGACACGAGCAGCTACAATTTTTACAGATTTGCCCATACCCGAAACCGTTAGTTCATTGTAATCAGCCTGGTCAAAAGTTAATTGAGTTATAGGATTTTTTGATTTTGAATTAAAGTCAAAAACAAAAACCTGGTGAGTTGCATTTATTGGAGATAGGAAGTAAAACTTCTTACTATCCGAAGTAAACTGAACAGCATCGATATTATAATCGAATTTAGTACTTAACTCCGATTTTGTTTTAGTAGCAACATTATAGGCAAACAAACGATTTCTGTCTGACTCATACCCTGGTGTTTCCATCGAATGCCATAATAACATTTTACCATCAGGCGACCAAACGGGATCATTATCATAACCATTCATCCCTTCTGTTAAGTTAGATGTTTTACCTGATGTTAAATCATACAAATAAATTTCTGTATTTGTACTCATCGCATCATCTTTTCCCCAAAGCTTTTCGCAGGTATAAGCTAATGTTTTTCCATCAGGAGAAAATACTACTTGCTCATCGCCGCCAAAAGGGCCTGTAGGTGCATCCCATTTTTCGTTCAATAAAATATCTTTTGCTTCACCATTTATTTTTCCAGCGGTATAGCTTGCAACAAAAATGTGACTGTATGCATAGTCGTGCCATGCATTCCAATGACGGAACATTAATCCATCGATGATACGAGCGCCATCTGTTTTAGGAAGGTCGGGATAAATCTCGCTAGGCTTTTTATCCAACTTTACATCTGCAGCATACCAAAGTTGATTCATTGCAGGAGAATATCCGAAGCAATTAATTCCTCCAACAACAGTAGTGATTTGCTGCTTATCAGAACCATCAGCATTTATTTCCCATAGCTGAGAATCGCCATTTGCATCGGCCATCATAAAACCAATTTTCTTTCCATCGGGACGCCATCGAGCACTACTTTCATCGATTGCAGAATTTAACAAAGGGGTTACTGCGCCCCCGTTAGGTGAAACAATGTATAAATCACCTTGCCCTTTATTGGCTGCTACATCGAATGTACGAACACCGAATACTACTTTACCTCCATCAGGAGATAAGCGAGGATCAGAAACACGACCAATCTTCCATAATGCTTCTGGAGTAAGTGATTCTTGAGCAAATGAAGCACTTGCCAAGCAGGCAAGAATGCCTAATAATTTAATAGTTTTCATAGATTAATAATAATTCTCAAAATTGTAGAAAAGAAATCAAACATCCATATTTTCAATAATAAAATTTCGTGTTAGCTCAATTAACTTTCCGGGAGCAGGATCATCCATCGTAATTCCTCCTATCGCAACACGAACAAGTCGTAAGGTAGGAAAACCAACAGCAGCTGTCATCTTTCGCACTTGTCTGTTTTTCCCTTCTGTTAACTTTAATTCAATCCACGAATCAGGAACTGTTTTACGAAAACGCACAGGTGGATTTCGTTCAGGTAAATCAGGGGTGTCAATAATGCGTGCATCTGCGCGACGCGTATTATATGAGCTACCATCAATGGTAATATTAACACCCTCTTTGAGCTGTTGAATAGCTTTATCGGTAATGGTCCCCTCTACCTGCACATAGTATGTTCTTTTATGTGCATTTTTTGGATGCAGCAACAATTGATTTAATGATTTATCATTCGTAAGAATCATCAATCCTTCACTATCAGAATCGAGACGACCAACATTGTAAACGTCTTTAGGAATAGTAACTAAAGAACCATATCCTTGCTTATTTCCTTCATCCGTAAATTGAGAGAGGATATTATAGGGTTTATAAAACAGATAGTAATTATACATGCTACAAAGGTGAGAAATACTGAGAACTTATTTTAACATTTAATATTTATATTTGAAGCCATCAAAAATACAAGTTACCATGATAAAAAAATTACTATTTCTATTAAGCTTTATTGGCTTGCAGCAGTTTTCGTTCGGACAAGCAGGAACTTATGATTTAACATTTGCTAATGCTGGATTTGGCACTGATAGGCCAGGTACATTAAACGACTTAGGTTATAGCATTGCTGGATTGCAAGACTCGTCAATGTATGTGTTGAGTGCTGCGAGAATAAATAACATTACTTCTTCTGTTGTAATGCACATTAAAGAAAATGGTTCGATAGATAGTACTTTCGGAGATACAGGAAGAGCCATCATGCAATATGGAACATCGATTTATATGTAT
>JBKCGZ010000055.1:0-11186 GCA_046303115.1 Bacteroidota bacterium
CTCTTTAAATACATCTCTACAAAATTACATTTAAATTTAAACTCTTTAACCTTGATTAACCAATAAAAATTATATTTGATTCATTATGAAAAAATCAACCTTTAAAATAGTGCTTATTGCCCTTTTACTATTTAGCATCACAGCACAAGTAAATGCGCAAAATATTATTCGATTAGACAATTCGGAGATCGAAAAAATTAGAGTTTATCAGAACGGGGCCTTTGTAAATCGGACAGTTAAAACCAGTCTTAATCCCGGATTAAACCAAGTGGTATTTGATGGACTTTCACCTTACATTAACCCGAATAGCGTTACCGTAAAAGGCATGGGAGATGCGACCATTATTGGAGTTAATTTCCAACAGAATTATTTAAAGGATCAGAAAAAATCGCCTGAGATTAACAAGCTCGAAATTGAAAGAGATTCATTAAGTATCAAGTTGCGTTATATCCAGAACAAAACAGTTTCTACAAATGAAGGTATTGCAGTACTGCAAGCAAACAAATCGATTGGAGGAAATAACGGTGTTGTTGCAAATGATTTAATTGCCATTGTAGATTACTACGTAAAAAAAATTAACGCACTTAAAGATGAATTGATTGACTTAAACTTAAAAGAATTAAAAGTGCAAGATCAAATCAATAAAATTAATCAGCAATTAGCAGTAATAAACACCAAGCAAAATCAGCCTGAAGGAAATATCGTTGTTACGGTTGATGCGAAAACAAAATCGGTTGCTACTTTTGATTTCACTTATTTGATTGCTAGTAATGTTAGCTGGACACCCATCTACGATGTGCGAGTTAAGAATATCAACAATCCTATTGAATTTATTTTAAAAGCCAAGGTTTATCAAAGTACAGGTGAAGACTGGAACGATGTAAACCTTTCACTTAATACCGGTAATCCAACTGACGGAGCTCAGAAACCTGTTTTATATCCTTGGTATTTAAATTTCCAACAGTACAATTATAAAGTTAAGTCTATAAGCCGTATGGAAGCAGCACCCTCGATGATGGTTCAAGGCGAAAACAATGGACAAATGGCTGATGCAAAAATGGAATGGGCAAACACAGTGATGGTGGAGAACCAGCTCAGTAACCAGTATGCAATTCAAAATAAATACACTTTGAAAAGTGGAAATCTGGAAACACAAATTGAGATTAATCGCACGAATGCCAATGCATACTATGAATATGCCTGCGCACCAAAATTGAATACCGATGCCTTTTTAATGGGACATATTCCGAATTGGGAAAATTTAAATTTATTAGATGCAGAAGGAACCGTTTATTTTGATGGTGCTTATGTGGGGATTTGTGCAATTCAAAATACCACTGTGAATGATACAATGCATATTTCGCTTGGAAAAGATGAACGCATTGTGGTTAAACGCACAAAAACAAATGAGGTCAATGGAAGTAATTTGTTGGGCTCAATGAAAGAGAAAAAGTGCTTATATGATATCGTTGTTAAAAACACTAAAAAAGAAGCGGTAACTGTAACAATTGAAGAACAACTTCCGATTAGTCAAGAAAAAGAAATTACAGTAAATGCACTTGAATTATCAGGAGGAGAATTAAATGCTACTACCGGATTAGTGACCTGGAAAATTAGTCTTCAACCTGGAGAAAGTATCACTAAGAAATTTAATTTTTCTGTGAAATATCCGAAAGATAAAGTTATAAGCGGACTTTAGTTTAATAGCTTTTTATAAATAGCAATAAAACGAGGAATGGTAGCACTTCGATAAGCAAACGAAGACACCCATTCCTTGTTTTGCTTTATACAACTTTCTTGATTGATAGCAAGTGCTACTTCAAAAGGATTGATATTTGGCTTTCTGATGATGCCATTCACTCCATCTTTCAACCATGAATGCGTAACCGCAATATCCGAACAAACAGGAATACATTCGGCACTTAATGCTTCTAAAACACTAACGGACATTCCATCACTTTTAGGAATGCTCACATAAATTTTTGCTTTTGAATACCAATGCGCATTTTGTTCCGCATTTAACCATCCAACAAATTCAACAGCTTCCTCTACTCCACTTTTCGCTACAAGCGCTTTCAGATGTTCCGTTTGATCACCTGTACCACCTATTACTAATTTCCAATCACGATGTTGTTGATAGAACGCTGCGAAATCAGCAATTACTTGATCAATATTATACAATCGACTGTGCAATCGATTGGAGAAAATCAAATTTTCTTTTGACTCTTTCGAAATAACAGGATCGATTCCGTATTGAATGGAATGGATTTCTTTTATTAATGGAGCCGTTAAGCTATTAATTGAATCAATCATACTGTCAGCATCAGCTGTAATCACCGCTGCATTTCTAAGTACTGATTGAACTAATAATTTATTTATCCAACTCCTATTCGGAACTAATAACACATCGCTTCCCCAAGTAGTAACAACAACTGGAATATTCAATTTACGACAAGCTCTTGAAACAAAAACTGCCATTCTGTTTACCTGATGGATGTGAACTAATGCAGGCTTTGATTTTTTTAAGTAGGATTTTAATTGCTGATAGTTTGAAATCCAGCTTAAAGGATTTGCACTCCGGAAAGAAATCACCTGCGTTTCAAAACTTCCAATATTCTCTTCCGCTAAAAAAGAACAGTTAACACCATGCCCAATCATCGCTTTTGAAAAAAGCGTAACATGAATTGAATTGGGTCCGACTTGTAGTACGTTCATATTATAGCGAATCGATTAATTGATTTAGTTTTTCAACTTGATATTTACGATGTAAACGCTCGATTTTACCTCTATCACAATTTAAAATTGTTTTCGTATTCCAATCTTGATAGGCTGCATAAATAGCTGTTTCAATTTCATTGACATTATCGAAATCAGCCACGTAACCTGCATCACATTCTTTAATTAAATCGGCTGCTACATCATTCGCATCTACAACAGCAATGATGGGTTTACATGCTGCAAGGTAATCAAATAATTTTCCTGAATAAACACCAGGTCGATTCATCTTGGCAAGTACTAATAAGTTTGCATCTGCTAATTGCTGATAACGACAAGCCTCTTGATACGTGCATTGTCCGACAAACTCAACAGTTAAATGATGATGATCAGGGACATCAAAATTCTGAGGTGTACCGATAAATTGAATATGTACTTTTCTTGAATGAGCATCAAAATTTAAAAACTGAATTAATGCCTCAAAAAAATGAGTCGGTTTTTGAGCACCGTAAAAAGTACCCGCATAAACGATGGTAAATACCTTATTGAAATTATAATCACTTGTTGCAGGTAAATCTAAATGATGTCCGTTTTTAATTTCATGCACCTGCACATTCGGACAAAGTCGTTGAAAGTCGGCAACAATAGGCATACTAACGGTGGTGAGTATACTTGCTCGTTGATTGATATATTCTTCAACTGAACGATTCAACACTTTAGCTGATTCATTCACATGAGGATTTAAAGATAATTCATCACGACAGTCAGCAATCCATTTTACAGATTGATTATTTTTCAAGAATGGAAATGCAGCGAGATGTGCTTCTAAAGGAGCTGATGATGTTAGAATAATATCAATTGGTTGTTGCTTATTTATTAATTCCAATTGGTGATTAACCTGCTTCATCCAACTGGACAATGGGAATTTAGTAACTGAACGAACCAGATAATTCCAAAGTACTTTGGCTATATGTGTGAACCGCGAATGGCTTTTATTGAATTCAGCGAGTTTTAAAAATGATTTATTGGCTATGCGATAAACAGTGGAATCATTTACCACTTCCAACGATAAAGAACTTGCTTCCTTTTTTAATGTAATCACAGAAACATCCAACTTGTCTTTATCGAGATATTTCACAAAAGCATCCATACGATTCACCGCTACTCCGTTTATTGGAGGAAACCAGGTAGTGACAAGAACCAGATGTTTCTTCATAGTGGATTACTTATCGTTGTTTGTCAAATTTAGTAATCAATTGAAAATACCAGGATGAAAGCACCATGTAAAAGACACTCATTCCGATGGAATAAACCAACAATGCATTTTTGAAATCAAATTTATAGAGCGAAGCAGCAAAGAGTACTCCTAACCCTAAGGCATATCCGACAATACTGAATGCATAGGCTGTTTTTTGTTGCTTCATTAAAACAGGTGTGGTCGACACGCAAGAGCAAATAAAATTCGTTACCAATACAGGCACAAAGTAAATAGTAATTGTCCCTGCCTCCTTCCACTTCTCACCTAAATACCAGGTAAACAAGTCCTCACCGAAGAAGAAAATCACAATAGCAAATGGCAACAACACCATTAACATCATTCTGATTGTTCTTAGATAAATACTTTTGATTGATCGACTCTGATGCATCAAACTACTCGCTTCGCTGTAAAACAACTGCGATAATGATCCGCTAATTAATATCAACGGTGCTTTCAAGTAGCGATTCGTTAAAGCAAATAAACCTAATGCAGTTACGCCATACTGATGACTAATAATTCCGAATAATAAAAATTGCGTTGCTAAAATATCCGTAAAGGCATGTAAAGAATTCACCATTGGAAAATCCTTATGATGAATGGCCATTTCTTTTAACTCTGCCTGACTAACTCCTTTTTTCAGCATAGATTTAAGCATCGGCATACCTAAAATCAATACAGGAAGTATAGCACCGGCAATCCATGCTATCAACATTCCTTTCACACCAAAACCAATATATCCGAAGAAAGCATAACCTGCATTTTGAAAAAAGGATTGAATAATTCGCGAAACAGATAATGACGAATATTTACCTTGGTGCAAAAGCCATTGCGTCAATAAATTCAATAAGCCTAAACCTGCAATTGCCAAAGGCAAGAATCGTAAATGAAAGGCTATTTCTTCTGAATTAAAAAAATGAACTAACCAATCTGGATAAATACTAAAGAAGCTCGAGAGCAAAATAAATCCCCCTAAAATCCACGCGCAAAGTTTTAATAATATCTGCAATCGTTCTTCACTCTTCTCTAACACAACAGCGATTTCAAATCGGCCCATTGCAATAATACCAATGAGCGAAACTACGGTCAGGAAGTTTTCTTGAACTGCGATATCTGCAGGGGAATAGATTCGAGCGATAAAAGGAGCAAATACAAAAGGTAACAACTGTCCTATCAGGTTACCTGAAAATAACTGAGTAAAATTCTTCAGGTAAGTTTTATGCTCTGTGGGCTTCATCGTTGATTAGATTGGCTAAATTAATACACTTCGACCAACTTTCATAAACCCCTATAAAATGCAAACGTGGCCCGAGAAGACCACGAATGCTCAATCAAACCATAAAAACACATCTTTAACGCTTAACCTCTAAGGTCTTGCGAATATTTTCTGATCCTGAACGGATATTGTAGTAGTATAAACCATCTTCCAGATTTTCGGCGCTTACCTCAAATTGATAGATAACGCCCTCCTCTGTAGTATCATCAAATATTTCTGATACCAGCTTACCACGACAATCAAACAATTCGATTTGAAGGTGATCTACTTTATCTGATTTAATATAAAGCATTGAAGATTCTGAACATGGATTTGGATAAGTAATGGGAAAATGTCCCGGAGTACTCACCTTGGTAATAGAAGACAATACAAAAGGTATATTATCTGCCTTTGCCATACCGGTTGTTGCCAACTGATAAAAGACGATAATTAATACTGCGATATAATATTGTTTCCTCATGTGATGCAAATTATATCAATCTGCTTGTGAGGCATTCTATTTTTAGGTGAAAAACGAATAAAAAGGGGTAAATCTTGGATTTATTTACTTGAAAGGATTACGTTGAATCCAATCGGAACCTGATTTTTCAGGCAGTACATGACTGATTAAGGAATTGACAATTTTATTCTCAAATCGCATGAAAGCTTTATACTCCACAGGAACCGCACCAACAGTTGATTTGATCTCTAAAGCGGTTCTACCGAATGAAATCCGTTGCATCTTATGCTGAATAGCTATTTCAATATAGTGATAAAGTATATTCTGATAAATCGCTAAAATTTTATTGAGTGAGTAATCGAATCCAATATGATGTGCTTCTAATTCATTCCCGTTCATAATAACAGTCATGAATGCGATGATCTTCTTATCCTTCCAAAATGTTCGAAATATGATACGGTCGTTTGAAAGATTTAATAGATTGAATAGATAATCGATTTTACACGAAAGCAATCGCACAGGAGATTTTTGCTGAACGCCTTTATACAATTCGTACAAGGTAGTTTTATGCTTTTTAAAATCATCCGCATTAAAATCGCGAATCTCTACGCCCTCCATTTTCTTCATCACATTGTTTGCTCGTACTCGATATTTAGAGCTAAGCGCTAGCAGATAATCATCGAACTTCATCCACTTTGGGTCGACATCAAATTCCATGATAGGGTCCATGACCATTGGGAGGAATTTATGCTGCGGAAAATCTTCAACCATTTTATCCTCTTTCGGTAAGTCCTTAACGATTGTCGCCACAACCTTACCAGCTGCATTCAATTCCTTTTTTATTAACTCAATAGACTCAAACAATGATTTACTATCTCGCTTATCTGAAATAACACCATAATCGCCACTCAATAAAATATTCCCTGAAACAATTAAGTAATGTGGTTTATTTCGCTTGATTCCAAAAATGAATTTATCCAATACCTGACTAAACACATTTAAGAGTTGTCCATAAGGATCAAGATTCAAAATTGAATTTAAATCGCGCTGCGCTAAATCAACAATCTGAAAATAATGAAAGCTTATTTCTTTATTCGACTTGTTTTTTTTTAAGATGTAATAAAATGATAAACCTTCATAGCCTGCTTCTTCCACTGCATTCAGATAGGTTTTATCTAGAAAACAATTTCGATGCTGAAGTTGCATCCATAAATCGGAAGGAACTTCTTTTGCAGATCTAAAAACGCCAATAATTGTATTCAAAATTTAATAGCTAATATGAGAGAGAAACAACAATGAGAACTAATAGTTTAAACCGCTAATTATTTTTTCTCTGTCATTAATTGCTTGATATACTTTACTGGTGCAGATCCGTAGCTCAGGAATTGCTCATGGAATTTCTTCAAGTTAAAATCTTTTGATTTCAACGATTCTCTTAATTCATAAATTTCAGTAAAACCAGTATAATAACTTGTCAGCTGCACTTGTGTTAATCGCACGCGCTTCCATTTCCCTTGAGCTTCTGCAGTTTGCTGAAATGCGCCATCCACTAACAACTTCATTGCATCTTGCTCACTCATATTTTTTACATGCACACTAAAATCGAGAATTGTATTACAAACCGAACGTAAATGCCACTTATAATACATCAACCACATTTCAGGTTCGTTATTTCCATAGCCGTTTTCCAACATCATACGCTCTGTATAAACGGCCCATCCTTCTACCATGGCTCCATTACCCATAATACTTTTAATGATGGATGGAGAGTTATTGCTATAAACTAGCTGTGTGTAGTGTCCAGGAATTGCTTCGTGAATATTTAATATTTGAAGAATATATTGATTGTATTCACGCAAATAACTTTCTGCTTGTTCAGGAGAATATCCAGTTAAAGGAGAAACATTGTAATAGGTATTTCCGCCTTTGTCATACGGACCAGGTGCAGAGATAGAAGCACCTGCCCCACCGCCTTCCATGTAGGCAGGTGTCTTGCGTACAACAAGTGGTTTTGACGGATCGATATAAATCAAATCTTTGTCTTTAATGAACTTCACCAATGCTGGAATCTGCGCTTGAATGCTTTCTAGGAATGAATCACGATTAACATGCACCAATGATAACTTATCAATCATCTTTCTAATTAAAAGCAAACTATCTGTTGGCATTGCTTCCTTCGGGAAATACTTTGTCCACATCTGACGTGACAATTCTGCCATTTCATGATGCAATTCTGATTTACGTTTTATTGCTTTATTGTAAATCTCTTCCGCAGAATAACTGGAAGCAATATCATACTTGAATTTCGTATCATATAACTCCTTGCCTATACGAAAAGAGCGACTATTTTCAGGAGTCATGGATTTGCGCATTGTTTTTAAATAATCAGCATATCCGAGCATGGCTTTCTTAGCAGAATCGGCATACGCCAATAAATGAGCTTTCGTAGCTTTATCTAACGTGGACGCCTTAACGGAATCTTCGAGATTCTTTCCAAAAACCTCTTCAACAGATCCTTCGTGTTGAAGGATGGCTAAATCGGTATGTTCGATAGTTGGATTTTTAAGTTCTTTCTTCGCTGCTTGATAATAGGCTGAAACATTATTCAAGCGTTTATCAAACATAATTAAGCGATCATTTAATGGTGCATAACGACCATTCAAGATTTCTGCAAACTCGCCTGCCACATTATAATTTGCAGGATTCCATTCAAACGATTTAAATGCGGTATCGTACCAAATACCTGCTTTTAAATAATCCTGAATCATCCAATAATCTGTTTTATTTTGCGGAGAAAGCAAACCAATTTCAATATCACCTAAATCATATAAAATAGAGTCGTATTGTTGATCGCAGTAATTACGATAATTCGCATCCGGAATAATCAGAATACTATCGTAGTTATGAAAACCTGCATAAAGAGCTGAAGTGGGACTTAACTTCCAAAGCTTATCGACAAAATCACCTTTGAATTTATCGAAGCGAACATTCTCTTCTTCTGATGCTTTTTTCCAATCTACCTCAGTACTTTTTTGCTTACACGAAAAGATACTTACGATAACGATAGTTGCCAGAACAAGCTGAGCGAAATTTACTTTTACTTTTAACATTTTATCAAACAATTTTCACGAAAATAATCTTTATTTTGCACCCTATGAAACGAATTGCCCTATTCCTATTATTTATTCTAAATATTGCCTCATTAAAGGCGCAACCGCTTAAATATCCATTTACTCGAAAAACTGAAGTGGTGGACAATTACTTCGGACAATTTGTCTATGACCCCTATCGATGGATGGAAGATGATCGTGCAGCAGAAACAGAGCAATGGGTAAAGGATGAAAATAGCGTTACAGAATCGTATTTAAATCAAATTCCTTTTCGTCAAGCGTTAAAGGATAGCATGAAATCCTTATGGAATTTCAACACCTATTCATTGCCTTTAAGAGCTGGGAATAGTTATTTCTATTATCGTCAGGAGCCTAATCAAAACCAACCTTTATTATTCTACATCCGTTCGTTAGAATACGTTCCGATGAGTTATTTCGACCAGAATAAATTGTCAGCTGATGGAACTACCCACTTTACAGAGACAACCGCTTCAGAAGATGGGTTTCATATTGCGTTTCAGGTTTCTTATGCTGGCAGCGATTGGAATGAAATACGAATCAAAGAAACTAAGACCATGAAGACCTTACCTGAAGTACTAAAAGGAATCAAGTTTTCAAGTACGTCATGGTATCAATACGGATTTTTCTACTCTCGCTATGATGTCGATTCGAGTCAGGCAATTTACACGCTTAAAAATGAAAATCATAAAGTTTATTACCACAAGTTATATGCTGAGCAATCGCAGGATTCATTAGTGTATGAAGATAAAGAACACCCGCTGCGTAATTTCTCTACGACGGTAACCGATGATAATAATTACCTTTTGATTTTTTCTTCAGAAGCTACTAGTGGGAATAATGTGATGCTTCAGGACTTAAATAATCCGAAGAAAAATCTTACCACGATTGTTAAAGGATTCGATTATGACTTTTCGTATATAGGTACTGTTAGAGGTAAGCTTTTGTTTATGACTAACTATAAAGCTCCACAAAATCGCTTAGTACTTATTGATCCTAAATCACCAGCTGAAAGCAAATGGATAGATTTAGTTCCTGAGTCGAAGGAAAGCATGAAAGAAGCTACGATTGCCCTCGACAAACTAATTGTGCATTACATGAAAGATGCAAGCAGTCAGTTAAAGCAATACGACTTAAACGGTGTATTAAAAGGAGATATTAATTTAGGAAGCATCGGTACAGTAGATGGCTTATCTGGATCGGTTAAGGATACGAACCTATTCATTTCATTCACCAATTTTGTGTCACCTGCAGTCATCTATCGTTATAACGTTGTGACATCTCGCCTATTTGTTCAATATAAATCACAGTTGCCATACGATGTGAATCAATTTGAAACGAAGCAGGTATTTTATACTTCAAAAGACGGAACTAAAATCCCAATGTTTATTGTCCATAAGAAAGGAGTTCAGTTGAATGGAAATAATCCTACGCTGCTCTTCGGATATGGTGGCTTCAACATCAGTAAAACTCCAGAGTTTAAACCTGAACGTTTAGTCTTCTTAATGAACGGAGGTGTATTAGCAGTTCCATGTTTACGAGGTGGTGGTGAATACGGCAGTAAATGGCATGAGGCAGGTACACAATTAAAAAAGCAAAATGTATTTGATGATTTTATCGCAGCTGCTGAATATTTAATCAGTAATAAATACACCAATCCATCAAAGCTCGCAATAAGTGGTCGCTCGAATGGTGGATTATTAGTGGGTGCTGTGATGTTACAACGTCCTGAATTATTTAAAGTAGCCTTACCAGCTGTGGGCGTAATGGATATGCTACGTTATCATAAATTTACCATTGGCTGGGCTTGGAAAGGTGATTACGGTTCTTCGGAAGATAGTGTGCAATTCAAGAACTTGGTTAAATATTCTCCATTGCATAACATCAAAGAAAATGTAGAGTATCCATGTACTTTTGTCACAACAGGTGATCATGATGATCGAGTTGTTCCGGCGCATTCATTCAAATTTGCAGCTACCCTACAAAACAAGTATAAAGGTGATCGACCAATGCTCATTCGCATAGATACGAATGCTGGACATGGAGCAGGGAAACCGAAATTCAAATTAATTGATGAGCAAGCGGACATATTTACATTCTTATTTTATAATTTAGGAATGTCATTATGAAAAATATAAAATCGCTCGCTGGACTATTTGTTGTTTTAGCCTTACTAATTAGCTCATGTAAAAAAGAAGACCCCATTGGAATGGACTTCAAAATTAATGGAGCAAAAGATTTAACCCTTCTAAAAAACGATAGTATCATTCGCGATATTACTTTCTTATACTTAGGTGGTAGTCGTGAAGAGTTAACGATAACGTGTACGGGTATACCCACAGGAGTAAGTGTTAACTTTAGTTCGTATGCTGG
>JBKCGZ010000056.1:0-5176 GCA_046303115.1 Bacteroidota bacterium
TTATCGTTTTCATTTAATCCAACCACACCTTGTAAGGTAATATCATCTAATGAAACACCTGGAGCTGTTAGATTAATATCACTTTTAAACACAAACTTCAATTGAAGGATATTCGCACCCGTTAGATTGCTAAAGGAATAACTACAGTTTTTCCATCCATTTGAAACTCCCGTCCAACCTATATTATTCCCAAACATGGTGGTGTTATACCAATTAGTTGCATTAGGATCGTTAATGCTTCCAAGAACTTCCCAGTTGCCACCATCTAGTGAATACTCTAAATAGGTACCATCTGCAGCATATTCAGTAGCGTAGTTCAACCAGAAATCAATATTCACTTTAGTGTAATTTGATATTACAAAGAGTGGTGAATATAAACTTGCATAGGCTACATTGAAATAAGGAGCATTTAAATTAATATCCCAGCAGTTAATTCCAGAATGTGAAAAGTTAGTAGGGCTTATACTCGGACTACCTAATTCCCATTGAGTGAAATTTGTAAATGAACTATCATACCAACCCTGATCACCATTTTCAAAATCGTAGGAGTAGGTAAGATTCGCAGTGACAATTGCAAATTTATTCAATTGTATTGTATCGTTACTGTTTATTGCATCTAAAGGCCAATCAATGTATGCAGTAAGAAGATTAGTTCCGCCTACTGGAGTAAATGATGGTAATGTAACGATGGTTGTTGAGTCTTTGGGTAAATTACCTGACCAATTGTAATTAAACGGTACTCCGTTGTTGTTAGTGTACTTAATGGAGAGGTTAGTAAGTGGAAATCCTCCTTGATTTTGCAAAACAACCTGCACAGGCGTAGATACTCCCTGACCGATATTATTCTGTGGTGCTGCAAATCCAATTAATGCAGCATCATGTTCTGGTATGGCGTAAAAAAACAAGGTGACACTGTTATTTTGTTGTTCCATATCAATTGGCCAATTGATATAAATGGTGAGTACATTCCAACCAGCTACCGGAGTAAAATTAGAAAGTGTTACTAGAGTTGTGGAGTCAAGAGGTAAATTGCCACTCCAATTTTGATTTACGACTTGTCCATTGTTAAGCTGATATTGAATGGACAGGTTAGTAATGTTATTGATGCCCTGATTTTGTAAATACACGCTTAGAGGGTAGCCATAACCAGCAAGTAATGTATCGTATGTTGCTGCAGTTAATAATGCTCCGTCATATTGTGATGCTTGTTTAATACTGAAATCATCAATTGAAACACCATCAACTTGTAAGCTATTATCAGATGTAAATACATAACGGAATTGCACAGATGGCTGATTCGCGAAAGCATCTAATTTATATGTTGATTCTTTCCAACTTAATGAATTGCCATCCCAACCTGGAAGCTGGGAAGAATTAAGTGATGCTTTGGTATACCAATTTGTGCCATTCGGATCTCCTAAAAATCCTAAAGTTCCCCATCCAAAACCATAGTTAATATCCATTCTTAATCCATCCCATCCGGCCTCTGTATTTCGGTTTTGCCAAAAGCTTAATTTGGGATGTACAGAATTGGTTAAATCAAAAACAGGAGAGTATAAAAAAGCGTTTGCTAAAGGGCCGTAGGGTGTGGTTAAATTAATATCCCATGCATTAGTTCCTGAATGTGTTCCAAATGTCGTATTGAAGTTCGGATATCCTAATTCCCAAATAGAACCAGGCGATGCAGAATTATCTGCATACCAATTTGAGTTTCCTGATTCAAAATCGGTAGAATAGTTTAAACTAATTGGTGAAGTTCCATTAACAACTGTACAAGATGTATCATTGCTCGTATTTTGATCACCGAACAATTGGCAATAGCCACATAAATTATTTATTGGTTGAAGAACAGTAAAGCCAGGCAGTAAATATCCTGCTGTTGCTCCGGGATTCAATGTTACTCCGTTAATTGTGGTTGAATAATACACAGTACCATTAAGTTTATAGCCCAATATAAAACTATTAATTACTGTCGAACCTAGATTACTTACTGTTATTCCAATATTGCCTGTATTAAATCCAATTGGAAATGCATTGGTCGATGTATTTGTAGAAACAGTTCTCAAATCAACAACACCAATATTCGATAAATAAAAATCATCAATTGAAACTCCATTTTTGTTGATGAAATTATCACTGTGCATCACAAATCGAAATTGCAGATTGCCAACAAATCCATAATTCGATAAATTGTATTCCGCACTTATCCATGAATTGTTGTATCCTGTCCAACAAGCAGCGCCAAAAGAAACCACACTGGTAGTATTGTACCAATTTAATCCGTTAGGGTCGTTATATGTTCCAAGAATATTCCACGTTAATCCGTTGTCGTTAGTATATTCAACATGCATTCCATCGTAGTTAGTTTCCACCTCGTAACGCAATTTAAATTTTAATTGAGTGAATGGTGTAGCTGAAGTATATACAGGAGAATATAAATAGGCTTGCGCACTAGGTCCGTAAACAGAAGTTAAATTAACATCCCAACAACTATTTCCCGAGTAAGGTCCAATAAATGAAGCATAATTTGGATAGCCTAATTGCCATTGTGTAATAGTATCGATTGAAGAGCTTGTCCATCCAATGCTTCCATTATCGAAATTTTCAAAAACAGGATAAGTCGTAGATTGAGCTAAGTTGCTACAAAGCGAATCATTAGAAAATTCGTAGTCGTTTCTTCCTCTCGCAAAAACACAGATAGAATTAACGGTTGTAGGAATGTATGCAGTTCCAATTGTAATTGTATCGGTAGCACCTGCAGCGATTGTCCTTGCTGCAATTGACGTTGTGGTAACTCCATTTAAAACATATCCAACAATAAAAGAATCGAGTGGGATGACAGAGTTGTTTTTTACTTGAATCTTAATTGGCGAATTACTTCCGGAATTAGTTGGACTTAATATGGCAAGTGCAGCCATATCATTTAATGTTGATAGACTTTGCGATAAACTAATCTCGTCAATTAATACTCCTGGTTGACTACTTCCGAAAATATAGGAGTTGAAAACAAATCGAACTTTAATACTATCGATATGTCCAAGGTGGTTCAAATGAATTCCCGACTGTTTCCATCCTCCTGATGTACCAGTGAATCCCGGTTGTGAGGTCACATAAACAGAGGTTGTATTGTACCAATTATCTGCGTAGAGTCCATTGGTTAATCGTTGCCAGGTTGTTCCATTGGTGGAATACTCCAAGTGAAATCCATCAAATCCGAAAGGCATGTATCTTAATTGACTGAAAGACAAGTAAGGATCGCTCAGGTTGCTTATTTGCATCATCGGTGATGTTAGATAAGCGATAGTATTTCCTCGATATCCAGAGTCAAGGTCTGTTCCCCAGCAACTAGGGGCCGTAATTGCAGGCTGAAATCCAGACGCTGTTGGAGTTCCTCTTTCCCACGATGATCCGCTCTGTGTATAAGAACTCCATCCCTCATTAGTCCCAGCATCAAAATTAAAGAGATAGGATTGAGCCTTAGCTGCAAAAGAGGATGCAATTATGATAAATAAAATAGATAGGTGCTTTCGAAGTAATCGGGTACTTTTCATTGTAAAGGTCTTGCGTTGAAGTCCCTAAAATAAGGAACAAAAACGACATGTGGATAGATAGGTGTTTACACTTATTTGAAAAGTAGTATATCTCTTTATTATCAATACTTTGGTAATTCAAAAATTATTGTTTTATTTGTATTACGCATTAACCTAAAACAATATGAAAAAACTATTACTAGTTCTAGTTGCTTCTTTAACATTTGCAACGAGTTCATTTGCTTCTCACATGATGGGAGGACAAATTACTATTTCGCATAACAGCGGAATGGATTATCATTTAAAATATACTGCATATCGTGATATGACAGGTATTCCTATCGGTACAGTAGCAATGATTTATTTCGTTGACTCTACGAGCGGAGCTAATTTCACATTAACTATTCCTTATGATTCATTAGTTACTGTATTAGTACCAGGAGTTGAGGAGTATATTTATGAGACTGATGTTACTTTCCCAAATACGGGAAATTGGGCAATTCACTACGAAGAGTGTTGTCGTAATGCTGCAATCCTAAATATGTTGTCACCTGCTGGTGAATCTCATTATTTCTACACAAACTTTTTAGTAGATTCAATGAATTCTTCACCTGTATTCTTAAATCCTCCAATCGTATTAGCTCAGGACAGTGTTCCTTTCTATTACAATCCATTACCATTTGATGCAGATGGGGACTCTATCGCATGGTCATTGGATGTTCCATTATCGATGAATGGTACTCAGGTGTTAGGTTATTCATTACCTCCATCTGATTCATTATTTCCATTCAACATGGATCCATTAACAGGTGAGATTACATTCTTACCAAATACATTAGGTAACTTCCAGGTTTCACTTCGTGTGAAAGAATATAGAGGTGGGGTTCAGATTGGCGAGATTACTCGTGACATGCAGATTATTGTAGTGCCAAGTGCAAATCGTCCAGCTAACGTTAGTGTGAACTCAAACACATTCCCTTATAATTCTAAAAACTACACTGTTGCCCCAGGAGCAACATTTAGTATGACGGTCTCTGTAGTTGACCTTGATGGACAAAATTTACGTTTATCAGGTGCTGGCGAGCCATTATTATTAGCGAATAATCCTGCAGTGTTTACTTCAACTAATGCAACTGCTTATGCTAGTGGAACTTTATCATGGACACCAACAGCTGCTCAAGCTAGAACAGCTCCTTATGTTGTTGGTATTCGTGTTTCTGAAGATTTCAACGGACAAGTATTCCAATCTGACTTATCTATTTCATTAAGAGTTGGTAATTCTGCTGGATTGAATTCAATCAATGCAGGTTCAGCGTTTACATTATCTCCAAACCCTACAAAAGGAGCATTCAATTTACAATTCACAACTACTTCTTCAGAGTCAGTTAGAGTTAGTGTTATGACTGTAACTGGTAAAGCAGTTAGTTCATTTGTAAACTCTCAGATTGTAAACGGAGTTAACGTTATTATGGTTAACGACCTTGGATTATCAAAAGGTATTTACATGGTTCAGTTAGAACAAAACAATCAGAAAATCGGAGTTCAACGTTTAGTAGTTGAATAATTTATTCTGTATAAAATTAGAAAGGGAGCTTTTTTAAGGCTCCCTTTTTTTATTATCATATTGGATTGACCAATGTTTTCCT
>JBKCGZ010000057.1:0-2905 GCA_046303115.1 Bacteroidota bacterium
AAATGGTTGTCGGGAGGTGCCTTAACAGCACTTGCCTTGAGTTTACAGATTTATGCAAATCACTTGCAGATTACTTATTACTTGGCAATTGCAGTTGGATTACTTGCTATTTCAGAATTCGTGAATGCAGTAATCAATAAAACGATTAAAGATTTTATGATTGCCTCTGTGATATTGGGCGGAGTAGCAGCCATTGCTGTATTGCCAAATATTACCAACTTAATGGCAACAGCAGAGTATGGTAAATATTCCACTCGCGGTCCTTCAGAACTAACAGAGAAAAAGATTAGTACTGGATTAGATAAAGATTATGCATTAGGATGGAGTTATGGAAAGATGGAAACATTTACTTTACTCGTTTCCAATTTTAATGGTGGTGCTTCAGGATATAAGTTAGATGAGAAATCTGCTACCTATGAAGCAATAAAAAATAATGCGAATGAAGGTTCAGCCAAAGATTTCGTAAAGGCAGCACCGTTATATTGGGGTGATCAGCCTATGACATCAGGACCAGTTTACAGTGGAGCAATTCCAGTATTCTTATTTGTTCTAGCATTGTTTTTAGTCGGCGGGTATTTAAGAGTATGGATGATTGTTGTTGCATTATTATCAATCATGCTTTCATGGGGTAGTCACTTTTTGCCATTGACGAATTTCTTCTTCGATCATGTGCCAGGCTATAATAAATTCCGTTCGGTATCTATGACATTGGTATTGGTATCGTTGATTATTCCATTAGCAGGTATATTAGGATTAAACAAATTGACAGACACCAACGGTAATGCAAAAGATAAAATCAAATTCTTATGGTGGGCATTTTATATTGTTGGAGGTTTGTGTTTAATCATGCTTATATTGCCAAGTTTGTTTGGGAATTTTAATGGTCCTTCGGATGAGCAACTAGGACAATACCCTTGGTTATTAGAGGCATTAAGAAAAGACCGTGAATCATTATTGCAAATTGATGCTTTTAAATCATTATTCTTTATCAGCGCAGCTTTCTTTTTATTGTGGAGGATGTTGAATGGAAAGATGAAAAAAGAAATGGTGTTTATGATTTTAGCTGGATTAATCGTTGTTGATTTATGGTCGAATGATAAACGTTATTTGAATGATGATAAATTCACAACGCAATCTTCTGTTTCAAATCCTTTCCCTAAAACAGAAATTGATGAGCAGATTCTTCAGGATAAATCATACTACCGCGTTTATAATTTATCGGTAAGTCCGTTTAACGATGCAAGTACATCATATTACCACAAATCAATAGGTGGTTATCATGGAGCAAAGTTGAAGAGATATCAAGAGTTGATTGAAAGACAAATTTCAAAAGGCAATCAACGCGTGTGGAATATGCTGAATGCAAAGTATATCATCTTTACGAATCAGCAAACAGGTCAGCCGATGTTGCAACAAAACCCAGAAGCATTAGGAAATGCATGGTTTGTTCAGAATTGGAAGATTGTTCCGAATGCAGATGCGGAAATGAAAGAAATGGATTCACTTGACTTTAAAACTACAGCTGTAATCGATCAGCGTTATGCCAATGGCGTTAGTGGGTTAAGTCAGAATGTAGTGGATTCAACCGCAACAATTACATTAGCTGAAAACGGATACTCACCAATGCAGTTGACTTACAATTCAAGTTCGAATGCAGATCGATTAGCAGTGTTTTCTGAAATACATTATCCTGCAGGTTGGAATGCATACATAGATGGAAAACTTACTGATCATATTCGCTTGAATTATGTTTTAAGAGGATTGAAAATTCCAGCGGGTAAACATAAAATCGAATTCAAATTTGAACCAGCTGTATATGAGCAAGGAGAGAAAATGGCTTTAGCAGGTTCAATGATGTTGCTAGTGTTGTTAGGTGCAGCGGTGTTTATGGAGTTTAAAGGAAAGTCGACAGACGCAAAAAGCTAAATTGAAAAAGGTTCTCATCATAACGTATTATTGGCCACCAAGTGGAGGAGCAGGAGTTCAGCGTACGCTTCATTTTGCCAAATACTTAGGTGATTACAACTGTATCCCTTATGTGCTTACGGTTGATCCTGCTTATGCAAGTTATCCCGTAATTGATGAATCTTTAAAATCAATTGTTCCTTCTACTTTGAATGTCAATTACACAAAGTCATTTGAAGCATTGAATATTTTATCTGCGGTAGCGGGAAAAGATAAAGTGCCTTACGGTGGATTTACTAATCAGAAAAAATCTTCTTTCTTTCAGGATGTATTAAAATGGATTAGAGGTAATTTCTTTATTCCGGATGCACGAATAGGATGGATTAAATACGCTGTTCAAAAAGCATCAGAATTAATTCAAACAAATCAAATAGATACAATACTAATTTCTTCTCCGCCTCATAGTTCGCAATTAATCGGATTGAAATTAAAAAAGGAATTTCCTCATTTGAAATGGGTGGCTGATTTACGTGATCCGTGGACAGATATTTATTACTACAAAGAATTATTACATACCAACTGGGCTAAGAAAAAAGATCTAGCCTTAGAGAAGAAAGTCCTTGAAAGGGCTGATTCTATTCTGGTGGTGAGTAATTACATCAAATATGCTTTTTCAGAGAAATCGCTTAAAATAAACGTCGATAAAATTCACGTATTGCCAAATGGATTTGATGAGAATGATTTTGCAAAAGAAGAGATAAAGAGTGAGGATAAATTTTACATTACCTACGTGGGTACCATGGCTGAATCTTATAAGCCAACAGTTTTTTTTGAAGCGTTATCTAAATTGATTAGTGCAAATAATTTGAACAATTTAGTTTTTCGTTTTGTGGGTAGTGTGCCGCAGCATATTAAAGAGCAACTTCAGACTTTAAATATTTCTGCTGAGTTTATCGGACATGTAAAGCATCAAGATGCGGTGAAGTTTATGAAGCAGACT
>JBKCGZ010000058.1:0-2422 GCA_046303115.1 Bacteroidota bacterium
TAGGTAGCTAAACACCAACCTTTATAATCACTCTCAACTTGAATGGTTTCACCTTTCAAATAATGTAAGGCTTGTTCTTTTGATAATTCAATGCGCTTAATAGATGAATTGCAATGAATACTTAAAGCTATATCATGCGAAGGGATTAGTAAATCACCTTTAATTGTTCCGAGATATAAACCCGATTGACGAATATTGTTCTTGTTTTTTATCTTCTGAAAATTCAACCATGTATTCGTAGGAAAAGCATACAATTCTCCTTTATACTCATAAGGAATGAATTCATTTGCATCCGATAAATATTCATTTAAATATTTTTTATAGTTTATTGCAGGTTTTATGCTGCTGAATTTAGGGTCTGCTTTTGATTCTCCAATGTACTTCAAGATCGAACAATAAAATCCTTCTCCTTTTACTTTATGCGGATAAAATTGATAACCATTTTTCGTTATTACAATTCCTTCAGGCAAATCGTGAAGATTAATTTTTTCAAATTCATTCGAACTAAGTATATGGTCGATGATAGCATCATTTTCCTGCTCGTTATAAGTACATGTTGAATAGACTAAAATCCCATCTTCTCTCAAGCAGTTTTTTATTGCATCTACAATTTCTGTCTGTCGAATACTGCAATTATTTACATTCTCTTCGCTCCATTCTGATATTGCATTTTTGTCCTTTCGGAACATTCCTTCTCCACTGCAAGGGGCATCGACTAAAATAATATCAGCCAATAATCCTGATTGCGCATAGTCGATAGCGTTAGCCTGTGTGACAATCGTGTTGGCGCAACCCCATTTGGTAATATTTTCTCTTAAAATTGAATTACGATTAGATATCAGCTCATTACTAAACAATGTGCTTTCTGAATTTAATAAACTCAACAGATGTGTTGATTTACCACCTGGTGCTGCACATAAATCAATAGCAACTAAGTATATATTAAAATCGATTATTTGTTTTAACGCATATCCAATAAACATGGAGCTTGCTTCTTGTACATAGTACGCACCCGCGTGAAAAAGCGGGTCTAAAGTAAAGACAGGACGTTCGTTTAAGTAGGTTGCATTCGGACACCAAACAACTGAATCATTTAAGAGTGGTTCAGAAGATTTATGCGGATTGAATCGTATTGATACCGGAGCATCAAGAGCTAATGATTGTTCAAATGATTCTGCTTCATCACCCAATTGTACTTGCATACGGGCTTTGAAAGCCGGAGGTAATGCAAGTTGATTCATTAGTTGATAGTCATTTTAGCGGCGTTCTCTATTGCTTTGGCAGCGTTAACACGACCACCTGTTTTGCTCAAGGTATTGAAAGGAACAATTTTCTTAGAGCTACCTGGTAATGTAGTCGTTTCATTATCCATTTCAACAGAATTGATAATGGCTTCACGTACTTGCGTTACCGTTAGGTTAGGGAAATATGACCAAACTAGCGCTGTAACACCAGCAACTACTGGTGCAGCCATACTAGTTCCACTTTCATTACCGTATTTACTTCCTGGCATACAAGAATAAATCTCAACTCCTGGTGCAAATAAATCCACAGTAGTTTTACCATAATTTGAAAATGCTGCTGCTTTGCCAGACATATCAGAAGCACCAACTTCAATCCAATTTGTTGCTACTGACCCATTGTTGTATTTTGCGTTAGGATAATTTGGAGTTAAATCATTATAGCTATTATCATTTCCAGCAGCATGAATTATTAAAACTCCTCTTGATTCCGCATAACGAACAGCGTCATCAACTATCGACTTGTTTGGAGAATGACTTTTACCAAAACTCATATTTATAATCTTCGCGCCATTATCCACAGCATAACGAATTCCGTTAGCAACATCTTTATCACGCTCATCACCATCCGGAACAACTCGCACAACCATAATCTTAACATGGTCAGCCACACCATCCATTCCTAAATCATTATTTCTTACAGCTCCAATTATACCTGCTACGTGCGTTCCATGTAATGCATCAGGACCAGCAACGCTATTGTTACCATAGAACTTTTCATTCAAATCGCTGTAATTATCACCAACAATACTTCTACACTCAAATGTTGGATTCATATGATAATTTACAGCATTATCGATTTGCTTTTTACCATCTAACAAAGAGTTTTTAATTTCATTATAATCAGCTCCTTGAGCAAGTGCGCCAACTATTGCTTTCTTAATTAACTTTAATGTTCCACCACTAACTTTATAATTTTGCAAATCAGTTGCAGTTAAAGTTGATTTGTTCGCCTGCTTTTCAGCACCTTCAAACATATTATTGATGCCATCAATAAAATCCTTCATCTTTTTATTCTGCTTAACTTCTTTTGCATAAGCCTTCTTAATCGATTTCCAGTTATAAGGAGCAGGTAAATTCTCTTTTCCTAATTTGTACAATCGAGTTAGCTCTGTATTGTC
>JBKCGZ010000059.1:0-4494 GCA_046303115.1 Bacteroidota bacterium
ATTAGGAATCCCTTTCATCTTTAAAGCATCGTATCGTAAAGCAAATCGCACACGAGTAGATTCATATACTGGTCCTGGCGATTTAGAAGCATTGAATATTCTAAAGAAAGTAGGCGCAGAATTGAATCTTCCCCTGTTAACGGATATTCACGAAAGTGAGGAAGCTGCAATGGCAGCTGAATATGTAGATGTATTACAAATACCAGCTTTTCTTTGTCGCCAAACCGACTTACTGGTAGCAGCTGCAAAAACACAGAAAATTGTCAATGTAAAAAAAGGACAATTTTTATCGCCTGAAGCAATGCAGTTTGCAATCAATAAAATCAAAGCAGCAGGAAATGATCGTATCTGGTTAACAGAGCGAGGAACAAGCTTCGGATATACCGATTTAATTGTTGACTTCAGAGGAATTCCTACGATGAATAGTTTTGGGTGTCCTGTAGTAATGGATATTACGCATAGCGTACAACAACCGAATCAAACATCTGGCGTAACTGGAGGACAGCCAGCGCAGATTGCTACATTAGCAAAAGCCGCTATCGCAACGGGAGCAAAAGGAATATTTTTAGAAACACATCCGAATCCAAAGCAAGCATTATCAGACGGTGCTAATGCAATTCAATTAGATCGCGTGGAAGAATTATTAAACGACTTAGTGATTTTACAGCAAGCCGTTAACAAGATTAGCCGTTAAAAAGAATTATCTGAAATTTTAAATCGGAAGATCGGCTCCAAGTCGTTCAATTCATTAATCATACAATTTAAGTCGGTAATAATACCATTGTTAAATCCGTATACCCATCCGTGAATGGCAAGTGCTCGTTTTTCCCAAGCCTTTTGAACCACTGAAGTTTTAGCTAAGTTTTTTACTTGCTCAATTACATTTAACTCGACCAATCTATTTTCTCTTGCATGGATATCTTCAATCGCATTCAACTCATCGGCATGCAAAGCATACACTTCTTTTATATTGCGTAACCACTTATTAATTACACCACCATAGTCATTATTATCCATTGCTGCCGCTACACCACCACAACCATAATGTCCGCATACAATAATATGCTCAACATGCAATACATCTACAGCATAATTTAATACCGTTAATAAATTCAAATCAGTGTGGACAACCAGATTAGCAACGTTGCGATGAACAAAAATTTCTCCCGACTTTGTATTGGTAATTTCATTCGCTGGCACACGACTATCAGAACAACCAATCCATAAAGAATGAGGTGTTTGTCCTTTTGTAAGATTACTAAAAAACTCTGGTTCTTGCGCTAACTTAGCTTTCGACCATTCCTTATTTCCATCCAACAATCGCTGGTAACTATTCACATTTTCCATAATCCAATTAATTTTAACAAATGTAGTCCTTTTACCTATTAAAATCCAACCATCAATTATCCACTCACTTTTTATATTTTTGCAATTGTATGAAAAATGTGAGAAAAAAAATTGTTGCAGGAAACTGGAAGATGAATCTAAGTTTGCAGGATGCTCAAAGCTTAACTGCGGAGCTATTAGGAATGATTCAAGATGAAAAGCAAAACGATTCTCATGTTTACCTCTTCCCTCCTTTTGTTTACATCAATAACATTTATCGCCAGATTCAAAACAGTACTATTATTGTAGGTGCCCAAAATTGTGCAGATCAAATTTCAGGTGCTTATACAGGAGAAACTTCGGTAACGATGTTGAATTCGGTTGGTGCTTCAGCTGTACTTATCGGACATAGCGAACGTAGAACGTATTATCATGAGAGTAATCAATCATGCGCAACTAAAATAACTCTTGCACTTCAGCAAGGAATTATTCCTTTCTATTGCATCGGTGAAACATTAAACGAACGTAATTCAAATCAACAATTCGACATTATCGAAAAACAATTGATGGAAGGAATCTTTCATTTGAGTGCAGAAGAGTTCTCAAAATGTGTTATTGCATATGAACCCGTTTGGGCCATCGGTACTGGACTAACTGCAAGTCCAGAGCAAGCACAAGAGATGCATGCATTTATTCGAAAGTTAATTACTGAGAAATATGATGCAACAAGTGCTAACAATTGCAGTATTCTTTACGGCGGAAGTTGCAACGATCAAAATGCAAAAGAACTTTTTTCATTGCCTGATGTCGATGGCGGTTTAATTGGAGGTGCTTCTTTGAAGTCGAGATCATTTATGAATATTATCAAAGCATTTTAATAAACAGCTGTGAGCGAAAATCAACATCGTTATTTTATTGAACTTGCATATAAAGGTTCTAATTATCATGGATGGCAAATACAGCCAAATGCGATAACTGTTCAGGAAGAACTTAATAAAGCGCTAACCATTTTATCGAAAGAAAAGATTGAAACATTGGGTTGTGGTCGTACCGATACTGGCGTGCATGCCTCGCAATTTTATGCTCATTTCGATTCGAAGTTTCCGTTAGAAGAAATGAAAACGTGGGTTAAGAAACTCAACTCGATTTTAAAAGACGATATTTTTATTTTCGATATTCACGAAGTAAATCAGAATGCACATGCTCGCTTTGATGCGACATCGAGAAGTTACAGCTATTATATTGCAAAGCACAAATCTATTTTTCAGAAAGAATTGATGTGGTATACGCCAATCAAGCTAAATGTCGATTATCTTAATTCCTTATCCAAAATATTAAAGTCAGCTAAACAATTCGAAAGCTTTAGTAAAACGGGTGTTGAGCAATCGACGTACCTGTGCGATATTACGGAAGCTATGTGGACAGAGCATGAACATTGTTACCAGTTTACAATTTCAGCTAATCGTTTTTTAAGAGGAATGGTAAGAGCGATTGTGGGAACTATGTATGAGTTTAATAAAACAGAATTACCCAAAAGTGAATTGCAAAAAATACTAGATGCTGCAGATAGAGGGAAGGCTGGACATGCTGCGCCACCACAAGGATTATTTCTTGAGCAAATCACCTATCCCTATTTAAACAAGACATCACAATCTCCTTTTCAAAAATGAGCGTTAGCGGAAAAGCATTCGATAAAAATTTACTCTTACGGATTTTAGAATTTGTAAAACCATATCGGAAATTATTTTTAGGGAGTATTTTATTGACGCTATTATTAGCAGGGCTTTCACCTCTTCGTCCGATAATTACGCAATACATACTAGATAACTGCCTCGATTTTGAACACCAACACGTTTTACTCAATCTGACAATCTTGATGATTGGGATTTTAATGCTGCAATCGGTTTTTCAATTTATGCATGCATGGACCACCAACTTATTAGGACAATATGTTATTCGCGATTTAAGAAAAGATTTATTTAATAAACTCATTCATTTTCGACTAACCTATTTTGATAAAACTCCAGTAGGAACTGCTATTACAAGAAGTGTATCGGATATGGAAACGATTGCCGATATTTTTTCGGAAGGACTTATTATTATTATCGGCGACCTATTACAACTGATCGTAATAATTGGTGTAATGCTTTATACGGATTGGAAGGTAACATTAATTTGCTTGACTACAATTCCACTATTACTTATTGCAACCAATGTTTTTAAAAATAAAATCAAAGCTACATTTGGCGATGTACGAACACAGGTAGCTGCATTAAATACATTTGTACAAGAACACTTAACAGGTATTCGAGTAGTACAGATGTTTAACCGCGAAGAAACGGAAATGGAGAAATTCAAAATCATTAACCGTAAACATCGCGATGCAAATATTAAATCAGTTTGGTACTACTCTATTTTCTTTCCGGTTGTGGAAATTTTATCAGCTATATCCATTGCTTTATTAGTATGGTGGGGATCTGGCGAGGTAATTACAAATGCAATATCCTTCGGGATGCTGGTATCATTTATTATGTACATCAACATGCTGTTTCGTCCGATTCGCGAATTAGCAGATAAGTTTAATACACTTCAAATGGGAATGGTCAGCGCAGAAAGAATATTTAAATTGTTGGATGAAAAAGAAACAACACGAAATGAAGGAACAATCACTAAATCGAAAATTGAAGGACGAATAGAATTTAAAGATGTATGGTTTGCTTATAACAACCAAGACCATACAAATGAAAATCCTGAATGGATATTAAAAGGATTATCCTTTACTGTGAATGCTGGAGAATGCGCTGCTTTTGTAGGTTCAACAGGTGCTGGTAAATCTACAATCATATGTATCCTTAATCGCTTTTACGAAATCAGCAAAGGAGAAATATTAATTGACGGGGTTAATATTCACGACTATGATTTAGAATTTTTAAGAACGAAGGTGGCTGTTGTTTTACAAGATGTGTTTTTATTTTCAGATAGTATCGCCAATAATATTTCCTTGTTCAATCCATCAATCAGCGAGGCACAAATTAAAAATGCGATTAGTGCAATTGGATCTAATCAATTCATAAAAGATTTGCCAGGCGAATTAAATTACGAGGTAATGGAACGAGGACAAGCATTATCCATGGGCCAACGACAATTGATTGCATTTGCAAGAGCCTA
>JBKCGZ010000060.1:0-3221 GCA_046303115.1 Bacteroidota bacterium
AAATATACGAAACAAACCTGTGACAATATAGCCAAATATGACTTGTTGAAGAAGTTATGGAACATGTATATGGTAGTTGGTGGCAAGTTTGTAAAACTGGCCTCAAATTAAAATAATTTATATAAATAATACTTAAAAATCAAAAAACTATGTTCTGGACAATTGTAATCATCGTGCTTATTTTATTCGTTTTTTTTGTAGTAACGAGTATAAACAAACAAAACGAAATTAATGCGAAAATGGCCGAGTTAGGTTATTCCCTTGCCTCAAAAATAGAAACAGGAAAGTATGTTGCTGGACATCCAGATATTAATGATGCAATGTCCAATACTTCAATATATCCAAAAGACAATAAACTTGAAATCATGTTAGACACACCTTTGGAGATGTCTATTAAAAAAGGAGAAATTGGAAATAGCTTTATTAAAAATATAGTTGTCGAAGACCAATCAACAGTTGAAAAAAGAGTAACTGTTGGAAGATTACTTATGACAGGAATATTTGCATTTGCTTGGAAGAAAAAGAAAATAGTTGAAATAGCATATTTAACTATAGAATGGAATGACGGTAGATTCGACCATGAAACTATTTTTGAATTTGAAGGAGTTGGAGCTATGCAGAATGCAAACACAGCAAGAAATAAAATTATGAGAATAGTTTGATAAAAAAAACAGCCACCAACATGGGCTTGGCAAAAGTTTCGGTTCAGTGCTCCGTAGGCACATTTGTGGTTAATCGTGGTGAAAATCGCCACTTACGCCAAGCCCGAAAACGCTAGTGGTAATAAATATAATAAGAAAATTATGAAAAAAAAACTTGTATACTTGATTACACTTCATTTTTTCTTCTCTTCTTGTCAGAAAGAAGAAAAAAATCAATCAAACAACAACAATCCTGTAGTTAATAATACAACTGGCTATGTTGTAACGCCTGTTGGTATGGTTTACAAAAGTATAGACTCTGGTATTACTTGGAATTTAGCAGGAGATTCATTTAGCGGTACATATGATGGCGTTACTATTGATTTTATCAATAGTAGCACTGGTTATGTTGTAACGCCTGTTGGTATGGTTTACAAAACTATAGACTTTGGTAATACTTGGAATTTAGTAGGAGATTCATTTAGCGGGACGTATGCTAGTGTTGGTATAGATTTTATCGATAGCAACATTGGCTATGTTGTAACACCAGTTGGTATGGTATACAAAACCATAAATTCTGGTAATACATGGAATTTAGTAGGAGATTCATTTAACGGGTCGTATGATGGTGTTGGTGTAGATTTTATCGATGGCAACATTGGCTATGTCATTACACCAGTTGGTATGGTATACAAAACCATAGATTCTGGTAATACATGGAATTTAGTGGGAGATTCATTTAGCGGGTCATATAATGGTGTTGATATAGATTTTGTCAATAGTAATACAGGTTATGTTGTAACACCAGTTGGTATGGTGTACAAAACTACAGATTCTGGTAATACATGGAATTTAGTGGGAGATTCATTTAGCGGGTCGTATACTGGTGTTGGTTTAGATTTTATCGATAACAACACAGGTTATGTTGTTACCCCAGTTGGCATGGTATACAAAACCATAGATTCTGGTAATACATGGAATATTGTGGGTGATTCATTTAATGGATCGTATAATGGCGTTGGTATAGATTTTTTTTAATATGATAAAAATACATAGCTACCAATATCAGCGTGCAAGCTTGAAATTACGAAACGCTCAAAATTTGTATAAATCTGAAATTAAATTTTAAAATCAAAATAGAATGAAAACAATTAAAAAGGCTTTGTTAGTTTTGCCTATTACAATCTTGGCAAGTTGCGCAGGAATCTATCGCCAGGCAACACATGTTTCAAATCTAGCGTAAATTGGAATGCCAATAGCCGAATTTAAATCTATCTCAGGTAAAAAGCTAGGCTTGAAGCGCTGATATCCGCTACTGCCCCTTGCGAAAAAACTTATTAGGAAATAAAATCTAAAAACAAAAAAATGAAATATAAAGGCGTACATTACGAAGATGAGATAAAAGGGAAAGTAGGTAGAGATTGGTTTTCAAAATATGACTACACTCGGAAATTAGGGGATATTGATTTTTGTGTATCCCCGTTAAAGCAAGTCAATCCTAAGGATCCTCAATCTTTTATATGGGCTGAAGCCAAAACAAAAGATTTTGATACTGTAGCCATGTTTGCTCAACTAATTATGACTATTGGTCAAGAAAGAACCTTTGATAAATATCTTCCTCCAACATTTTTAGGGGTGTTTGACTCGAAAAAAATAGTTTTTGTTCCTTACAATGAAATATCAGATATTTTTTATGAAAATGACTTCAATTGGACAACAAAAGCATCAAACCATTCAACAAAGGAATTCCTTTTCATTAAAAAGAGAATAGAGGGGATTTTAGAGAAAAGTACCCTTGAATTTGATTTTCTTGAAGATGAAAAAGAGCTTAAAATATTTATAAAAAACAACATTTCACAATCTAACGATGACGTAAAAATTCTAATTGACAAAAATAATTTTGTTCCTATTTATCTCAGGTGGCTGTCCCATGTCAAACCACTAATAGAATTTGATTGGAAAGCCGCACAAAAAAAAGACATTTTGGACGCTGATTTTTTTCTCGCAGATTTATTCGTTGATGATAAAGGAACTATGTCAATAGATGATGATACCCCACTAAAAGAAGAACTTTTTATTGTTTTTAATAACAAGCATTATCAAATTGCAAAAGAGAATTTGAAATCATTGTTTAATGCAATTATTGAAATTAAGGATATTGAAAAATATGAAAAGTTCTGGAAAAAATACAGACGAGCCCCACTTCCTGAATTTCACCAACATATAATTGAAAGACGAGAGTTACTTATCCCTCAAGATGTAAGGAAAATAAAAGGATCTTTCTTTACGCCCCAAATATGGGTTGATTTATCTCAAAAATATATAGCAGAAGTTTTGGGAGAAAATTGGCAAGATGATTATTATGTCTGGGATTGTGCGGCGGGTACAGGTAATCTTTTAGTTGGTTTAACTAATAAAAGGAAAATTTGGGCTTCTACGATTGACATGGCAGATGTTAATGTAATGAAAGAACGAATTAAAAATGGAGCCAATTTACTTGAAAATCACGTTTTTCAATTTAACTTTTTAAACGATGAATTCACTAAACTCCCAAAGGGTTTACAAAAAATAATTAATGAT
>JBKCGZ010000061.1:0-2598 GCA_046303115.1 Bacteroidota bacterium
ATCAAAAGAAATATTTTTCAAAACCTGGAATTCAACAGGGTCTGTAAAATATTTTGAGATAGACTTTGACTCGAGAATTTTCATTTGCTATTTTCTAAAAATTTCTACAGGATCAATATTAGCCGCTTTTTTTGCAGGAATATACCCAGCGAAAAATGTAATTATCATTCCGACCACAACTCCTTGTATATACTTCGTTACTTCATACGTGATAGGAAAATATCCAATATCACCTCCAACATAAACATGTTGCAGTAATGTAATAATTACAGTGGCCATTATCATCCCTCCAATAACACCCATAATACCAACTGTTACTGCTTGCGTAACAAAAATCCGAATGACATCCTTTCCTTTAAAACCCATTGCTTTTAAAATGGCAATGTCGTTTATCTTTTGAGTGATTGTCATGTTCAGAATATTATAAATCCCAAATCCTGCAACAAGTAATATAGTAGTAGAAACAAAAGTGATAATAATCTTACGCATCCGTTGTGCAGCCATCAATGTTTCATTAGCTTGCTTCCATCCTTCTGCTTTATAATTCGTACGAGCCGCTATTAGTGTGGCAATTTTTTCTGCATCATCAGGATTTGAAATATTGACATTAATATCCGTCACATACACATTCCCTTCTTTCAATAATTGTTGTGCTGCAAGTATGTTTACATACGACTTGCTTTTGTCAATAACACTATTACTCGTTTTAAAGATTCCAACGATTTTAAAAGCTTTGTTAACCCCTTTTGATGAAGTAATATTTACATAATCATTGACACGCAAACTCATTTTTTCTGAAACACCACTTCCAATTAAAATCCCATTGGGATTTCCTTTTAAAGCCTCCAAATTTCCTTCAACAATCGTTGAAGAAATAGAATACATTCGATCAGCCTCCTCCGGATTAATACCAGAACAAATTCCTGTTATTTGCGATTTTCCACTATTGTAAAAAATATTGGCGTTAACCTGCGCCGTCACAATCTGCACATCTTTCATTGATTGAATGGATGCAATAACCTGAGCAGGATTTATAATTGTATTTTTTGATGGAACAATTTTCGGATTGCTCAATAGCATTTGCTTACCATTATTATTTACCAAAGGCTTGCTTATTTCATCGTCCTTGTAAACACGAATATGAGGCGATGATTTAAAAATAGATTTACTCGATGATTTATCGAAGCCCATCAACATCGAATTCATAAAAATATAAATCGACATACCTAATACAACTCCAGCAACAGCTACACCTGTCAACTTTTTATTAGTGACAATGTACGTCTTCGCTATTTGGGCATTTATATTCACAAACTAAAGCTTAACAGGTAATAAAACATCATCGGAAGTTAAACCTTCTAACACTTCAACATAATCATTTGAAACAATTCCTGTTTTAATAATTACTGGTTCGCTTTTACCTTTTACATTAACCTTGTTGCCGTAACCCACATAATTTTTAGGAATGATTAAAGCTCCTTTTTTTGCACCTACACTAATATTCGCTTCGAGCTGCGTACCATAAAATGATTGAGGTAAACTATCTTGTAATTTTATTTTACAGATATATGATTGCGTTTGTAAATCGAAGGAAGGTAAGACTTCAGCTATAGTCCCGTTGATTACTTTTCCTTTATTCGTGTTTAACTGCACATATACATTTTGACCTACTACTACTTTCGCAATACTGTTCTCATCGACATTAACCACCGCTTCGATACTTTCTTTGTTTGCAATGATTGCTACAACTTCTCCTCTACGAACATAGTCGCCTTTGTTTTTAAACTTCTTAATAATTGTTCCTGCTTGCAACGATTGAATTTTATTATAGTCGATTGCTACAAGACTATTTTGCAACTGACCTTTACTTAATACTTGTTGTTGTTTTGCTTGTAGAAGAATCGCGTTGTACTGGTTTTTTAACGACAACCAATTTGCCATGGATGTCTTTTCAGCAAGCTGAGCATTTTCCATCGCTACTTTAGACGTACTTTGCTGCGCATACAAAATTTCATAGCGACGAGCTTGCAAAGAATCCTGACGGTATTTATTCTCTGCCGAGCGAATATTTTCTTTAATCTGTAAAAGAGCAGGAGAATTTACAGAAACATTTTCATCAGCAATCTGAAGCTGATCTTTTGCTACTGTTGAATTTACTTCATTCGATTGATTATCAATAGTGGCTAATAACTGACCCGCCTGTACGAAAACACCTTCTTCAATATTTGAGCTGATTAAAACACCTTCTGTTTGTGCAGTTACATTATAAGCATCTTTCCAATCAATGCTACCACTTGCAAAAACCAATTCTTCGATATCTTTTACCTGAGGTTTTACTGTCTCTTTACTGCAAGAAATAAAAGTTGAAATAAGAAACAGAATGAATACAGCTTTACAGCTCTTTTTAATAAACATGATAAATCGCTTAAAAACGAATCAAAATTAAAGAATGTCGAAATACCACAAAGTGATAAACCTCATTTTATTCAATGAATTTTAAAACTTCGTTCAATAATTCCAACGGCTTTTCTGCATGCACCCAATGTCCTGCTCCATCTATATTCACAAATTGTGCATTGGGATACCAGCTTTTGATCT
>JBKCGZ010000062.1:0-13438 GCA_046303115.1 Bacteroidota bacterium
GTGTCACACCAGTATTCCGCTCCAGGAATTTATACAGTTATTTGCACGGAAACCATTAATGGGGTTGTATTCTGTACTTCGTCTGTAACTATACAAGTTGGTGCATCGTGTAGTTTTCAAGTTAGCAGTCCTAGTCCAAGTTCACCTTCCTATGTTAAATTGTTTACGGCTATCGTGCCGAGTTCAACCGGTATAATATCGTGGGACTTTGGTGATGGTTCTCCAGTTGTGCAAGGTGCTATTGTACAAAAATCATATGCGAATGCAGGTACTTACAATGTATGTATGACCTACATCAACGGAATAGATACATGCACATCTTGTTCAGCAGTTACGATTACAACTAATAGTTCATCCAATTGTTTTTTTAATATAACTCCAGTTAGTGCAAGTACTTTTAATTTTAGTGCAGGAAACAATAATTCTCCCAACACTTTTACTTTTGATTTTGGAGATGGGTCTACTCAAAGTGGAAATGGGATAGTAAGTTATACTTATACAAATCCGGGTGTTTACAATGTTTGTATGACAGAAACAGATACTATGGGAGTAGTACTTTGCACAAGTTGTTTAGCTGTAAATGTATTGACCAATGCAACATCATGTCAAGCAAATTTCACCTACACCCATACAGGACTTAATGCATACTTTATTAATCAGTCGGTTGCTAACCCTGCATTGGGCGCTCCTGTAACTTATGCTTGGGATTTTGGCGATGGAAGTACTAGTTCAAGTGCATTCCCTAATCATATTTATAGCAATTTTGGGGTATACTATGTTTGTTTGACAGTTAGCAGTCCAAATTGCACAACGACTTTTTGTGATAGTGTCTTAATCGATACAATTACTAATCCTACTGGATCTCCTTGCAACGCTCAATTCGTATTTACACAAAATGGACCTTATCAAATTTCTGCAGTTGTATTATATGCAAGTAATGCCTTAAGTTACAGTTGGAATTTCGGTGATGGATCACCGTTAGTTAATCAGCTGTTTACCTCACATCAATACGCTAATCCTGGCACATACAATGTTTGCCTGACGGTAGCATCTTTCTTTGGTTGCACGAATACATATTGCGATTCATTAACGGTGGACTCATTAGGGAATATCATCTACAAAGGAATCAACACAGGATTCACACTTCAAACAACAACACCTACTATTCTTACAGGAATAAACAATAACACAAGTACTACTAAGATTGCTCTTCAGCCAAATCCTGCGCATTCGCAAATCACTATCACAGGAAACACATCTGAAATAAATAGTTATGCAATTTTGAACGCAATAGGACAACAAATCGAATCAGGTAGCTTTATTAATCACTCCTACTCGATTGACGTTAATGAATTAAGTCAAGGTGTTTATGTATTAAAATTAATTGACAACTCCGGTAATGCAATAAACCAGAAATTCATAAAGAACTAAGGCTTTTTGATTTTGAAAGTTGTTTGATAATTATTCGAAAATACTTTTAGCAAATACATACCGCTAGTGAATTTATCCATGTTTAATTCATTGGGTAAATTCACTTTTGAACTAAACACTAATTGACCATTGGTATTGTATATATCAATTAATGCTATTGGTGTACTTCCTTTCAAATAATAATTATTTCCTTGAGTTGATTCTAATTGAAAATTATTTGGTGTATTAGAAGGAATCCCTTGTGGTGAAGAGTTACAAGCATTTGAACTAAAAAACTTCCATATCTCAGCAGAGGCATTAATATCCATATTAATTGTCCCTAATCCACCAAGTAAACTTGAAGTTCCTGGCCATTGATGTCCTCCCCCATTCACTTTTAACATCTGCACAAGATCATTATTTGAACAAGGTGAATAATCTAATAATTGTACCGTTGAAAAGTCAAGCAATGAGGTATTAGGTAATGATGTAATAATTGGTGCCGCATTACATACATTAAAATTCTTCCAATAGTCAACCACGTCTGTTGCAGATTTATTCCCTAAGCTACCATTAAAGTTTACAATATTATCCGAGGTGCCATGAATTTGCAATACTGGTAAATTAAAAATTGGAGCACAAGAATTATATACGCTATCTGTCATAGTGCCAGCTACAGAAGCTATCGCAGCAAAGCAACGTGAAGATTTACAAGCTAACATATGACTCATAAATCCACCTGCGGAAAATCCACAACTATAAATTCTATTTTGATCAATAGTATAATTAGCACTTATTGTATCAATCAATGTTTCAATAAACCCGATATCATCAGCTGTAGATGCTCCTGGTAAATTTGCATTAATATTCCATGCATTTGAAATACCATCGGGATAAACCAAAATAAAGTTAGCAGTATCAGCTACGGAATTAAAATTACTTACATTCATTATAGCTTGTCCGGTTTGTGTTAATCCGTGCAATACAAATACTAACGGTACTGGGTTACCGGGAATATAATTTGCGGGCGCATACACAATAAATGATCTTGACTGCCCGCCAAACGAAATACTAGAACTAATCTGAGCATTGGATTTAAAATTTGCAAACAGAAATAAAACAAGGGCAATTTTCTTTATCATAAAAATGTTTAATTTAGATTTTTAAAATTAGAATAAAATATGAAACCTGCAATCTTACTTGCGTCTACAATTATTCCAATGATTGTTGGAGCTATTTGGTATAATGAAAAAACGTTTGGCACTATTTGGATGCAAGAAACGGGCATGACAAGAGAAAAAGCGAAAGAGGCGAATATGTTAAAGACCTTCGGATTAGCCATTTTATTTAGCCTGTTTGTCTCAATGACACTCTATCAGATTGTGATTCATCAAGGCGCATTATACTCATTAGTTTTGGGCGACAATTCAGAAAGTACGCAGCAGTGGTTAAAAGATGCGATGGCTCGATATGGGAATAATTATAGAACCTTTCAACATGGAATGGCGCATGGACTTTTCACTGGAATGTTTCTGGCACTACCTATTATAGGTATGAACAGTCAGTTTGAAATGAAAAGCTGGAAGTACATTCTTATCACTGCAGGATATTGGATTGTATCCATGATGTTGATGGGCGGAATTATTTGTCAGTGGGGATAATTACTCTTTATTGAAATTTTCTTTTCTCCAAGAAACATCGGAAATAAATCCGAATGCTGATCGGTAATGATATACTGTCCACAATGCAATTCCAACAAACTTAAAAGAATCCTCAATAAAGGCATCGTGGTTTCCTGAAGGAAGGTTAAGTTCATCAATAAGAATAGACATTCCAAAAAACAACATAGCTATTAATCCGATGATGTATGGAGTTGTTACTACAACTGTCCTACAAACCGTTGATATAATAGTGATACAAATCAAATAGAATAGATAAATAACCTCTTCAGGAACATAGAGAATCCCAGAAAATGCCTTTTCATGAAATTGATAAGTATCATCTAAACAAAGTATCGCAGTAAGTACACCAAATAAAAATGTCATCAATGCTGCACGTCGTTGAACGGTATTTTTATAAAGGTGGTAGGCAGAAAACAACATAATTGCAGAGGTAGCGCTCCACAAAAGAATTCCTAAATTAGAGAGTGCGCCTGTAAATGCTGGTCCATTTAAAACAGTAGCTGTATCGCGTGTTAAGTTAGAAGGAGTAATACCTTTATTAATCGCATACTCGAAAGTTAAGAGGAGAAGCAGAGCCCCTGTGCTAATTGTAATTATTAAAACGAGCCAATATTTTCCAATTTGGCTTGTAAGGCTTGATATAAACTTCATTGTAAAGGTAACGTTTGGGTAGTCGCTAAAATAGATAATCAAAACTATTTTAAATAATTTTCAAATTTAAAATTGTCAAACATTTCAACCTTCAGTTGTTACAACAACAAAATAAATTGTAAAAATCGAACTAAATTATGAATGTAATTAAACTTTTAATTCATCCCATTATTGCCTAATAAATTCAATTCCACCAATTCGCAACCTTGTATCAGATGCAAAAGCGATAGGTAAAGACGACATATAGCCTTGGCCTTGATAATACTCATAAAAGAACATCCAGGAGCCCGAGACTTTTCGAATTTGCCAACTGTCTAAGGTAGATCCGCCCTCATCAATTTCACAAGAATCTGGACAGGCTTGTTGAGCACCATAATCTATTGAAAATGCACCGCTATAATTGAGAGTTAGAATATCATCAGCAGCAAAAAATTGCCCGCAACAATTAGCGGTTGCAAAAGCCGGATCTTCTTTCCAAGCTCGACTACTTCCACCGGTCATATATTGTAATATGGTTAGACTATCATTTGCTGGATTCAATAATCCACTAATCGCTCCATTTACAGTACCCATGTTGGGTGCCGAATATTTTACATTGAAGGTAAATGGCAATTGTGCAGTAAGATTTTGCTTTGTAAATGTAACTTTGAAATCACCATCAGTCCTATCGACACTATTACTTATACCACTTGGTGAAACACTTGTAATACTTAAATACTTGCTATTAACTTGCTTGGTATTTATTGAATAAGTAGGGATTTGATTGATTTCCCTCGGAGAAAAACTTAGAGAAAAGGGTAGATAGCTTAACAATTTATTCCAAGCTGTTTTTATCTGATTCATGCCAGAAACTACTTTAACCACATTAGGAACAGCACTATTTACATCATTATTATAAAGTGTTCTGTATTCTAATGTTATTGTTACTGGTTTTTTAACGCCGTTATCAAAACCCAATGAAGCTATTTTTAACCCAATTATATTCTGAAAAGGAATTAAAATATTCTCATAAATTTTAGAATATTCAATTGCTAGATTATCGACCATATTTACTATTAAACCTAAAGCTACCCCAGATGTTATAGAACCTACAATTGGACCAAAATAAAATGATGCACTTGCAGCAGCAATGTATTTCAGAGTTTTGTTTATAAATTGAGCCTTTGAAACTTCAAATTCCACAATTAAATATGCTGTTTTTAATTCATAATCATCCACACCTGACAGCTTCAATTGATTCATAGAATTAGTGAAATTGTCAACGATATTTTTAAATTCATCCATCCATTGTTTATTAGCTTGAAGAAACTTTGCATAAACTAATTTATCTTGTGCAGAGGCTGCATTAAAATTATTCAAAGCTACATCTACGTTGTTCTGAACTGCTTGAAGATCGGAAAGTAATAAGTTCTTTTCTGCAATATTCAAAGAATCTGCATTTGCAATGTTCTGAGTCTTTAAAGTATTATACTCCAAAATATAATCATCAACATATTGTACAGGGTCTGCAATTGTTGGAAGCGATACGACATTAAAAACCAAATTATAATCAGCGCCTCCAACTTGACAAATTAAATTATGGCTTCCATCTTGTAATTCTGGAACACTAAATCCAAGTCCATCATCTAACCGGTAAACCATCACATTTTGAACACCATCAATTAATCCTGTATAAACTGAATCAGTTAGTGTAATATTTACAACCTCGATTAAACTAATTTCATATGGCGACAACGTATTTTTCACCAATCGAATAGCGCTACTAGGAGTATTTTCCATTTCATTCGTATCCTTCTGACATGATACGGTTAATAATACTATTAAAAGGAATAATTTACTAAATGATTTTTTAAGATTCATTAGTTTAAGTTTTAAACAAATTTATTACATATCAAAGAAGATTAATACACATAAAAGGAATGGACGTAAAAAAGATATAAACCCTATTTGTTGATAGCAATTTCTTCTATTAACCAAGTAAATTTGAAATTCTCCCATTTTAAATAGTGAATTGCAAATTCAATAAGTAACTCAAATTCAACGATAAAGGGCAATTACAAGAATCTTTTAAAAATATCATCAGAAAATTTTGCTTAAAAATGATGAAATGCTATATTTGCACCCCGCAATGAATGTAACATATCGTTGGGAAACGGTTCGGTAGTTCAGCTGGTTAGAATACATGCCTGTCACGCATGGGGTCGCGGGTTCGAGTCCCGTCCGGACCGCCAGTAATTAAAAGAGAAGCCACACAATAGTGTGGCTTTTTTGTTTTTAGCCAATCGGGCATCGACATAGTTGAATGCACGACTTGGCGAAACAAAAAAGGCGAAGCCTGGTCTCTTTAATTAGTGACGTAGCCCCACCATTTGGTCCGACGTCCTGTAGGATCGACTACAGGACGTCAATCCCGCAACAACATAAAATTATTTTGATCCACTGCTTCGGGTGAACAAGGGTCGGACGTAGTCAATCTAGTCCAGACCGCCAGTAATAAAAAGAGAAGCCACACAATAGTGTGGCTTTTTTGTTTTTAGTCTCAAAATTCATTTTTCTTACTACCTTGCACTTGCCTATTAAAACCTTTTTACCATGTGCTTCTCTGCAACAGCGAGTTTTGTTTCTGCTTCCGTATTAACAGTCGCAGGTGCCATCGCTCTTAAATCTGCTAAAAAGAAACAGCAGAAATTATTTGCCGCTATTCCATTGTTATTCGGGACTCAGCAATTAATAGAAGGTTTGTTATGGTTGGTTTTACCTGATGCCTCCAACAAAGAAGCAACATCAACCCTTACCCTACTCTTTTTATTTTTCGCGCAGGTGGTTTGGCCGCTATGGGTGCCTTTATCTGTGTGGGTATATGAAGAAGACCAGAAAAGAAAAAATACGTTGCTCCTATTTTTAGGAATTGGAATCATTGTTTCAAGCTATTTAGCTTTTTGCCTGATCAATTATGATGTAGTTGCTGTTGCGAAAGAACATCATATACAATATCAACTTTCATTTATTGAGAAGATCGTTCCTATTAGTGGTTGGCTGTATTTCATTACGACTGTTATCCCTCCTTTCATTTCGACGTGTCATCGTATGCGCATACTTGGTACAATCATTTTTTTATCTTACTTGGTTTCGAAAATATATTTCAATGATTATTTGATTTCTGTTTGGTGCTTCTTTGCAGCAGTGTTAAGTGTATTGGTGATTTTGGTTGTAAGACAAGTCTCTTTAGGTAAATTTGCTAAATAGATACTAAATTTCTTCTATAAGATTCTCAAAGCAATTTTATTTAATAATTGTATTAATAATAAATAAAGGTTCATTAGCGTTATTCCAATAAATCAACGCTTATGAAGACCTTTCAAATCATCGAGAAAAAAGCATTCCTGATTTTCATTTCACTTTTTGTTTTTATTTCTAGCAGTGCTCAAACAAGAACCGCTATCGACTTTAAAGTCCGATTAGACACTACTCTCTATGAAAAAACGGTTCCTTTAGAAGTTTTGTTACATACAGACTCATTAAGCATAGTTAGAAAGCATGTGAGAGTGAATAGCTTCCGAAGTACATTTATTTTTAAAGGAGGCAATAGTGCGAATTTAATTGATGAAATATCACAAAGCAATAGGATTACAGCTAACATGAAAGCAGCAATTAGTGCGCTACAAAAAGGAGATCGAATTCTAATTGAAAACATTGTTGTGATAACCAAAGGGAATAAACTAACCTTGGCTCCACCTCTTATACTTACGGTGAATTAAAAGATTTGATTTTTTCAATTAGCAGTCTAATCAACTTAAATTTTATCGTCATGAAAATCATTTTCAAAATAACTATAGCCATACTATTAATTACAGCAAACCAAATTTCTGTAATAGCACAAGAGCGAACATTAGAAATTATTGATAAAAGTTATGCGGATATCAATATGCTCAATGGTTTGTATAATGTCCGATTGTTACCTTGTTCATTCGGACAAGAGAAATTTGTTGATAGTGTAAAATTTGAAACAGTAGATAAAAAAGACCTATCAGAAATATGGTTGATTTATTCTGGATTTAGTGTAAATGAAAAATTCAATCAAGATCAATTAAACAACAAACGCATCGCAGAGCTAAAGAAAAAGCTGCCGTATTTAAATTCTACTAGTAAAATCAAATGGACAGACATGAAAATTGCAGGACTTAACAATCTAGATACTGCTAAGGAACAATTTCATGGGTTTGTATTGGTATATGATTATAAAGCAGAACAAACACTTGGTCCTGTTCTCGACAGACATAAAAACTGGGATAGTATTATTGTAGTGGTTGATGTGACGACATCCATGTTGCCAAGCTTGATGGAAGTAAACAAATGGCTTGATTTAAATTACAAAAACAATCAGATAGATCGTTTCGTTTATTTCAATGATGGAGATGGCATTCCTGATTATATGAAACGTTTAAATGCTACAGGCGGCATTCATACAGATACATCTAGTGATTATAGCACTTATATAAAAGGAATCAAAAAATATATGGTAATGGGATTAGGCAATATGGATAAAGCTGAGAATGTACTAGAGGCGTTAATAACCGCACAAAAGTTTGCAAGGCCTGGAAGTGAGATTGTGTTACTCTCTGACAACAATTCCACCCCAAGAGATACTGCGCTTATTGACTCACTTAAACTTCCTGTGAAAGTGATTGCATGTGGCGTGGATAATTGCGACCTTAATACCTCTTTGATAAATATCGCCTATCGTACAGGGGGATCTATTCATACAGGAGTTAGTGATGTGCGCGACTTTAAAAATGCAAAACGACCTAAAGACCGAGAAATAATCATCAACATTGGTGATAAAAAATACATTACTAAAGGACGTTCGTTAAAATGTGTGAACTGCAATTGCGACCCTGACTTAAGATATTTTTAAAATAGATTATTATGAAAAAATACATCCTTGTCTGTTGCATGATATTGGCAACTTGCAACAAAAACTGAAGCGCAAATTTATATTATCACTGCAGATCATTTATTTTACATTGAACATAACGAGGAAAATGAAATCGAACTTGATTTATATTTCCAGCAATATAAAAACGAAAAGACAATACCTCCTGCAAATCTATTTACGCTGGATTATGATAATCTTGTTGTTAAAACAGAAATGAATAATGTGGTGAAAGCTTATCCTATTTCACAAATAACAAAACAAGACGATTTAATCGATTGTGTGTATATCGACACTGTCAAAAACATCAATTATCATTTAAAATACTATTATAAACATCCAACACTTACTACCTCATTCTTATTTATTTCTTGGAAGAATAACAATGAAGATCCATCAGTGTCAGAAAGTGTGTATGTAGGTCCTCAGTCAAATATATTTTAATCACGATATTTACGATATGAAAAGCTCAAATTATCTAGCCAATATATTCCTTGCATTCTTAATAACAAGCATTTTAATCTCTTGTAAGCAGGAGACAACTTCGCAAAGTATTAATTCAAAAGAAAAACCTAAACAGCAAAAAACAATCGTAATACAACCCTACAGCGATCTTGATAAATCACAAGTCGACTATTTAGTTGCCGAAATAAAGAAAGTTTGTCCGAATGTAAAAGTAAATGCGCATATACCACTTCCAACAAGCGCCTATTACGCAGCTAACAAACGTTTCCGTGCCGATTCAATTATTGCCATACAAAAAAGGATTTGTCAAAATAAGTACACGCTGTTAGGATTGACGAGTAAGGACATCAGCACTACTAAAGGGAAATCAAAAGATTTTGGAATAATGGGACTAGGTTTTTGTCCTGGATATTCGTGTGTTGTTTCAGGCTTTCGACTAAGAGGAAATAATCGAATAGAAAAGTTCCGCAAAGTAACGTTGCATGAATTAGCGCATACAGAAGGATTACCTCACTGCCCTAACCTACATTGCTATATGCGCGATGCGAAAGGCAAAGATCATCTAAATGAGGAAACAGATTTTTGTCAGGGGTGTAAGAAGAAGTTGTTAGAGAAGGGTTGGCGATTGTAAATATTTTTGAAATATTAAATTCTTTTCCAAATAAGTAACTATTTTTAAGGATCCCAAAACCAAAATGCCTTGAAAACATCGTTACGCCTATTCGTCCTATTCTTAGCTATTAACCTATTTACAAATGCCAATGCGCAGGTAGTGATTAATGAATATTCAGCATCTAACCTTACACAGTTTGTAGATAACCATAGTGACTTTGAAGACTGGATTGAACTTTACAATGCAGCTAGTAGTTCAGTAAATATCGGGGGATATTACTTAAGTGATGATTCTACCAACAATACGAAATATCAGATTCCAGCAGGGACACAAATAAGCGCAGGAGGATATTTTCGATTCTGGTGCTCTGGTAGAAATAGTTTTTCAGGAAATAATTACCATACTAACTTCCGAATTACACAAACAAAAAACAATGGAGAAGACATCGTATTTTCAAATCCTTCGGGATTTATTATTGATGCAACGGATGCATTAAAAACTCAAAACGGACACTCACGTGGAAGAACTACCGATGGCGGCAGCACATGGGGTATTTTTATTATTCCAACACCTAATGCAACTAATAATTTATCTACTTCCTATGCGCGTTACGCCGACAAACCTGACTTCTTCTATAATGCAGGATTTTATACAGGCTCATTAACCTATTTCATGTCGACAACAGAAACGAATGCAACTATCCGATATACCGATAACGGTACTGCACCAACGTTAGCTTCACCAGCATATGTTAATCCTAATACAATTACGCAAACAAAAGTAATTAAAGCAATCACCTATAGTAGCGACCCTACTATCCTTCCGAGCTTTATGGAGTTTGCAACTTATTTCATCAATCTAAATCATACTTTACCGGTTATTTCAATTGCAGGAACTCAGTTAAACAATCTTGCCAATGGCTCAGGTAGTTTAGAGCCTAAAGGATCCTTTGAATATTTTGATACAGCAGGAGTACGTAAAGCAAATACCTATGGTGAATTTAATCGACACGGACAAGATTCATGGGTGCTTAGTCAGCGTAGCTTAGATTTTATTTCTCGTGATGAAATGGGATATAATCATAGTGTTGAAGAAAAACTATTTGAGTATTCACCGCGTCAAGATTTTCAGCGTTTGATTTTACGTGCTGCTGGTGATGACAATTATCCGGCAGATCATCGTCAGGCAAATGAAGGAAGTTGTCATGTGCGTGATGCTTATATTCATATGCTATCTAAAAAAGGCGGAATGAACCTCGATGTCAGAAATGCTGAAAAGTGCATCGTGTATTTGAACGGTGCATATTGGGGAGTGTATGATATACGCGAGAATCCTGATGAGCATGACTACACGGAATATTATTACGGACAAGATAAATACAACTTATACTACATCGAAACCTGGGGTAATACATGGGCAGAATATGGTGGACCTGCAGCGCTAAATGAATGGGGCTCACTGTGGAGTTATATTCAGAATAATAGCATGGCTAATCCTACAAATTATAATTACGTAATGGATCGTTATGATGCAAGTAGTCTTGTAGATTATGTGATCACTAATGCAGTTACTGTTTGTTCTGATTGGTTAAATTATAACACTGGATGGTGGCGCGGATTAGATTCCACACAACAACATTTAAAGTGGGGATATATTTTGTGGGATAACGATGCCACCTTTGGTCACTATATCAATTACACTGGAATACCTAATACAAGTTATACAGCAGACCCTTGCGATGTAGAAGCATTAGCAGGTAATTCTGATCCGGAAGGACATATATTAGTTTTAAATCGACTAAGACAAAATCCAGCGTTTAATCAATTTTATATTTCGCGAATGGCTGATTTATGGAATACTGTTTTCAGTTGCGATAATATGCTTTCTCAATTAGATAGTATAAGAGCGAAGCTTACTCCTGAAATGGCTGCGCATAGCGCTCGTTGGGGCGGCACATTTACAGAGTGGAATCAGAATATGGATACATTACGAGCATTTATTGCTAATCGTTGTAACTATATGCCAAGTGGCATGATGGGCTGTTATGGTTTAACAGGGCCGTATAATATTACGTTGAATGCAGATCCTGCCAACTTTGGTAAAGTGCGTTTTAACACTATTGTGCATGATCAGTTTCCTTGGACAGGAACTTACTTTGGTGGAATGGATAATATTTTTGAAGCAATGCCTGATACGATGCGCTCATTTATCAATTGGACCTCAAACAGTCAAGTGTTTCAACCAAACGACAGTGCTGCACTCGTTAAAGTGAACCTCGTTAGTAACGATTCAATAGTAGCACATTTTGATTACGCAACAGCAGTTTACGGAATGAATCAGACAGCGCCAATTGCTAATGTCTACCCTACTGTTATTGATGAATTCACTCAGCTTGATTTTAGTTTACCTGAAGCAACAGCTGTTGACATTCAATTGGTAGATATAAACGGAAAAATTATTCGAGCGTTTGCAAAAGGAACAACTATGCAAAGTGGATTTCATAGTATGCAATTATCGATTCCAGCAGGAAGTTTACAGAATGGAATTTATTTATTGCAACTAAGAGCAGGCAATTATTCGAAGTCTTTCAAGCTTATAAAAGCGAAATAAAATTGTTTATTTGATTGACTCGATTGTTTTTTCAAGAGCAGGGAAAGCGATAGATGGTATTGCTCCAAACTGTATGGCATAATAGCCATGAGGTCGTATAGGTGATTTTGTTTTAATTAATAATTGATAAACGCCAGGAGGAATTTTGGATAAGCCATTCTTATCTGTAATTCGAATTGCCTCCATCGAATATTCTTTTAGTCGAGCAGGTGTTTCATCTTTTAATCGCACCCAAGTAGAATCCTGTTGACTAACGACTAATCTGCTTAATTGTAAAAATGCTTCAAAGCCAACCTGCTTATTCAAATCGCTATTATCAAAACGATAAGAAACGCGATCACCTTTATTAGGAGAAAAATTAAAAGGCAAAGGAGAAATAATTCGGAAAGCTAATTCTTGAAGGCTATCCTTTAAATCGAAATATAAAGAGAAAGCATATACGCTATCAACTTGATTTATCAAAGCATCTGTAGAATCGATAAAATCAAATTGTCCTACTCCTTTATTATACGGAATGGCTTGCTTGATTTCCCGAAAGCCTCTATTACCGGTAATGCTTAAAAAGGGATTGGTACGCTGTGCGAATAAATGAGAAGCAACATTTAAAAGTACAAGCAATATAAAAACGAATTTTCTCATACTTTAAAACGTAAAATCGTTCAATAAATTTTACAACGACTTCTTCACAAACTTCCAAGAGTACACTCCATTCACTTTTTGAAGTCCCCAGTAATCGAAAGAGCCATTTGCACGATCGCCATAGGTATTTAATGTGATTGATCCTGTTGCACCACTGAACTGAGCTGTTTGTGCTACGAATGAATTACGCAGATTAGCAGCATCAGCAGGTATTCCATTATTCGCTTCTACCGTACGTGCTAACACCCACATTGCATCATAAGCAGCAATCGCATACGCATCTGGCTGTTGTCCACAACGGCTAAGGATAGCCGCAGTTAATGGCTGCCACTTTGGTTGTGCCGACATTGGCAATCCGAATTCAGGAGCGTAATAAGAAGTAGCAATTGCAAAATCACATGCAGCACTACTAGAAAGTATCGCATTACTTTTAAT
>JBKCGZ010000063.1:0-18698 GCA_046303115.1 Bacteroidota bacterium
GCCCATAGTTCGATATAAATTGAGTTCGAACTGTTATTCACAAACCAAGTAAATAACGTATCGTTTCCTGTTGGCTGATGAAGTAAATGATGGGCAATGTTTCCTGCGTTTCCAGCAGCAGCAACTACTGTTCTGCCATTCTTGGCAGTGATTAAATTATCAATCGTTTGAGCTTGTAAATCTCTGGCATCGTGCGACCCTAAATAAGTACCTGCACTAATATTAATCACGCAAGGTTTATTCAAGGAATCTGCTTTGTGAAAAATATAATTCACCGCATCCGCAATGCTGCTTAACCATGCATTATCAGCTAAATTAAAATTCAATTTTACAGAGATGATATCTGCTTTTGGTGCCACTCCTGTGAATATGGTATCAGTGCCACCACTACTCGCAGCTATTCCAGTTACATGGGTGCCATGCGCTCCAATATCATCCGTAGCAGAAGCTAAACCAGCATTAATATCACTTGCCGAAAATTCTTGTCCGTAGTTGTATGGATTAGGCGTATTGCCTGCGGTAGCCAGCGTATGATCCCAAACCCAAAGTATGCGTGTATTCCCTAAACTGTCTTTAAAGTCAGGATGGGTAATGTCGATGCCCGTATCAATCACTCCCATAATAACATCTTTCCCTTTGTATGAAGTTGTAAGCGGGGCAAGTCCGTTATGAACAGCATTGATATTATTATTGATACGCATTTTGTCATTCATCGGCTCCACTTGCATCGAACCTTCTTCCATACGAATTACACCTGTATTAAGTGCAAAATGCTTCATCGTAAATAGGGGCATATCAGCCGCTAGAATATCGCCAGCAACAAACTTTACGGTTCCGTTATATTGCGGAATAGCCTCTTTCAGATAATTGATATCACCTTTAATGAGTACCGAAATATGCTCATTTTCACTCTTGGCTTCATTAATTCTCTTCAATAAATTAAAGCTTAGTTTGGTGTCCTGCGCAAACGAAATCTGACACAAGATTAACAAGATTAGACAGCTGTAAATTCTTTTCATAAAAGCTAAATTTGTTCGGTTGTTTTCTTTCCTTTTTGATGGGAAAGGGGTACTTTTGTCGACCTGTTTATACGACAGGATTTCGCAAAGGTAAACTATTATAATTCAATAAAAATGTCAGACGATCGCAAAATTATTTTTTCGATGGTAGGAGTAAGCAAGACTTACCCTCCGCAAAAGCAAGTACTAAAAAACATTTATTTAAGCTTTTTCTATGGAGCTAAAATCGGGATTCTCGGTTTGAATGGCTCTGGAAAGTCTTCTTTATTAAAAATCATCGCTGGCTTGGATAAGTCATTTCAGGGTGATGTTGTCTTTTCTCCAGGTTATACAGTAGGATATTTACCTCAGGAGCCAGAATTAGATAATTCGAAAACAGCTCGTGAGATTGTGATGGAAGGTGTTCAGGAAATCGTTGATGTATTGAAAGAATACGAAGATGTGAATATGAAGTTGGGCGAGCCTTGTACGGATGATGAGATGAATAAACTTATCGAGCGTCAGGCGGAGTTGATGGATAAAATTGATGCAAGCAATGCTTGGGAGTTAGATAACAAGATCGAGATAGCGATGGATGCATTACGTTGTCCAGATCCTGAATCAAGAGTAGATGTATTATCAGGAGGAGAGCGTCGCCGTATTGCCTTATGCCGTTTGTTATTGCAAGAGCCAGATATTTTATTGTTGGATGAGCCTACTAACCACTTGGATGCTGAATCGGTTGAATGGTTAGAGCATCACTTACAACAATACAAAGGAACTGTAATTGCAGTTACCCACGACCGTTACTTCCTGGATAATGTTGCAGGTTGGATTCTTGAATTAGATCGTGGCGAAGGAATTCCTTGGCAAGGTAACTATTCAAGCTGGTTAGAGCAGAAGTCGAAGCGTTTAGCACAAGAAGAAAAACAAGAGAGTCGTAGAGCGAAAACGTTAGAGCGTGAATTAGACTGGGTGCGTATGGCCCCGAAAGCTCGTCATGCAAAATCGAAAGCACGTTTACAGGCCTACGATAAAATGTTGAATGAAGAAACACGCGAGAAAGAAGAGAAGTTAGAAATTTTCATTCCTGCTGGACCTCGTTTAGGGACTAACGTTATTGAAGCTACGAATATCAGCAAAGGATTCGGAGATCGTTTATTGATTGATAATTTAAGTTTCTCGTTACCGCAAGCGGGAATCGTTGGTATTATCGGACCAAATGGTGCTGGTAAAACAACATTGTTCCGTATGATTATGGGACAAGAGACGCCAGATGCTGGTGATTTCAAAGTTGGAGAAACGGTAGTTTGCGGATATGTTGATCAGAGTCATGATGATTTAATCCCGAATAAATCGGTGTATGAAATCATCTCTGGTGGAACCGAGCAAATGGTAATTGGTGGTAAGTCGACGAACTCAAGAAGTTATATTTCAAAATTCAATTTCAGCGGTGCTGATCAAGGAAAGAAGTTGGAAGTATTATCAGGTGGAGAAAGAAATCGTGTGCACTTAGCAATGACATTGAAAACAGGTTCAAATGTTTTATTGCTCGATGAGCCTACTAACGATATTGACTTAAATACGCTTCGTGCTTTGGAAGAAGCATTAGAGAACTTCGCAGGTTGTGTGGTAATTATTTCCCATGATCGTTGGTTCTTAGATAGAGTATGTACGCATATTCTTGCTTTCGAAGGAGATTCGCAGGTGTACTTCTTCGAGGGAGGTTACTCAGAATATGAGGAGAATAAAAAGAAACGTTTAGGAAATACAGAAACTAAAAAGTTTAGATATAAAAAGCTGACTGCTTAATAAAAATTGAATGAAGCCATCTATCCCAAAAGGTACACGTGATTTCGGGCCATCAGAAATGGTCAAACGGAATTATATTTTTGATACCATAAAAGTTGTTTTCAAGAAATACGGATTCCTGCCTTTGGAAACTCCGAGCATGGAGCAGCTTTCTACCTTAATGGGAAAGTATGGTGAGGAAGGGGATAAGCTGATTTTTAAAATATTAAATTCAGGAAATTATCTGGATGGAGTAGATGAAACAGCTTATTCAACTAAGGATGTCAAGAAACTAACGTTAGGCATATCCGAAAAAGCCTTGCGTTACGATTTAACAGTTCCATTTGCGCGCTTTGTGGTGATGCATCAGCATGAATTAGCATTTCCATTCCGTCGTTATCAGATACAGCCGGTATGGCGTGCTGATAAACCGCAGAAAGGTCGCTATCGTGAATTTTATCAATGCGATGCTGATGTGATTGGTAGTGATTCACTCTTGAATGAATTGGATTTAATCGAGTTGATGAACGAAGTGTTCAGTAATTTAAATCTGAATGTCACCTTGCTAATCAACAATCGAAAAGTGTTAGCAGGCATTGCAGAGGTGATTGGTGCGGCAGATAAAATGATTGATATTACTGTTGCAATCGATAAGTTAGATAAAATCGGAATTGATAAAGTAAAAGAAGAATTACGAGTTAAAGGATTATCTGAAGAAGCAATTGATAAATTATCGCCGTTGCTTTCTTTCAATGGAAGTACCTCTGAAAAAGTTGCGCTATTGAAATCGATGTTAAGCAATTCAGAGGTTGGACGCAAAGGCATTGATGAGATTGAAACTTTGTTCGGATTAACGGCTGGATTAAATCTTTCGCACTTAAATATTCAACTCGATTTAACCTTAGCTCGCGGATTAAACTATTACACAGGTGCAATTTTCGAAGTAAAAGTAAATGAGCCTGCAATTAATTTCTCAGGAAGCATTTGCGGTGGCGGACGCTATGATGATTTAACTGGCATCTTCGGATTGAAAGGAATGTCGGGTGTAGGAATTTCATTTGGTGCTGATCGTATTTATGATGTTTTAGATGAATTGAAATTATTCCCTACCGAAGCAAGTCAATCAACCAAAGTATTAATTGTAAATTTTGGAGAAGTAGAAACAAACTATGCTTTAACAATTCTTCGAAAGTTACGTGGCAATAATATCGCTGCTGAAATTTATCCCGATGCAGCAAAACTTAAAAAGCAATTTACGTATGCAGATAACCGCACCATTCCTTTTGTGATTATTGCAGGTTCTGATGAAATTGCAGCCAATACATTTGTCTTAAAAAATATGTCGTCAGGTGAACAGAAAACAATTTCTATCAACGACGACTTTAATACTATTTTTAATTAATGAATTATCAAATTTCTTCTACTCCCATTGGACTAGAACTTATCAGTGAAGTCATCGCTGGAAATATTCAATTATCGTTGAGCGATGAAGCTAAATCACGCATTTTAAAATGTCGTAATTTCTTAAATGAAAAAGCAGATAATGGTGATGGAGTTTATTACGGAATTAATACTGGTTTCGGTTCGTTATACAACAAGACAATATCAAAAGAAGATTTAGGTCAGCTACAAGTTAACCTGATGATGTCACATGCTTGCGGAACAGGAAACGAAGTTCCTTCAGAGATTGTTCGCTTGATGTTGTTCTTGAAAATTCAAGGGATGTCGTACGGAAATTCAGGGGTGCAACTAGAAACGGTGCAATTGATGGTTGATTTATTTAATCATCAGATTTTACCTGTTGTTTTTGATCAAGGTTCATTGGGTGCTTCTGGCGATTTATCTCCATTAGCGCATTTATGTTTGCCCTTGATTGGAATGGGAGAGGTGATGTATGAAGGAAAGAAAATGGCAGCTTCTGAGGCGTTGAATAAAGCAGGATTACAACCTGTGAAGTTAAAATCGAAGGAGGGATTAGCCTTATTAAACGGAACTCAGTTTATGAGTTCTTATGGCGTGTATTGTTTGCATAAAGCCTATCAGTTAGAAAGAATAGCGGATGTTGTTGCATCCATTTCATTAGAAGCATTTGATGGCCGTATTGAACCGTTCAATCATTTGATTCATCAGATTCGTCCGCATAACGGACAAATAAAGACGGCTAGCCGTTTCCGTGAGTTGCTTCATGGAAGTGTAATGATTAGTCGCGCAAAGCAGCATGTGCAAGATCCGTATGCCTTCCGTTGTGTGCCTCAGGTGCATGGTGCGAGCAAGGATACAATCGACTATGTAGCATCTGTATTTAAAACAGAAATTAATTCAGTTACAGATAATCCAACAATTTTTCCTGATGAAGATTTAATTATTTCAGCAGGGAACTTTCACGGACAGCCGTTGGCGTTACCATTAGACTTTTTAGCAATTGCATTAGCTGAATTAGGAAATATCAGTGAGCGTAGAACCTATCAATTGATTAGTGGCTTACGTGGACTACCGGCATTTTTAGTGGCGAACCCTGGATTAGATTCAGGATTTATGATTCCGCAATATACAGCTGCATCCATTGTAAGTCAGAATAAACAATTATGTACACCTGCTTCTATTGATTCCATTGTATCATCCAACGGACAAGAAGATCATGTAAGTATGGGAGCGAATGCAGCTACGAAATTATTGCGTGTTGTAAAAAATGTAGAAACCATTCTTGCTATTGAATTAATGAATGCCGTTCAAGGATTAGAGTTCCGTCGACCGGCAAAGACCTCTGATAAACTAGAAGGATTAATCAGTGAATACAGAAAAGTAGTTTCTTTCGTTGAGAAAGATCGTTTGATGTATCCTGACATTCACAAATCAGTTGAGTTTATTAATAACTATCCATTTGAAAAAATCATCGATTAATATGAAAAACAAAATAATTCTATTAGCAGCTGTTTGCTTCACATTGAATGTAGCTGTTGCACAAAATGTACATCACGACCAATTGCAAGAGCGTGAATACAAGCCTGGCTTTTATGATAAAGACATTATGAAAGGCATTGAGCAATTTGAATCATCGAAGAAAGAAGCGCAACGCAAACCAAGTTATAAAATTGATGTTACTAAAATTGGTTACTATCCGAAGTCAGTAGATGAGTTTACGACTTGGTGGAAGAACAATCCAATCTCGCAGGGAAATACAGGAACATGCTGGTCGTTTTCAAGCACCTCTTATTTCGAAACAGAAGTATATCGTTTAACAAAAAAGCAAGTAAAGATTTCTGAGATCTATACTGCTTATTGGGAGTATGTGGAGAAAGCAAAGCGATTTGTGACTGAAAGAGGAAATAGTAATTTCGATGAAGGATCAGAAGGAAATGCGGTAACAAGAATTTATAAGACTTACGGTGCTGTTCCTTTGGAAAGCTATACTGGATTACTTCCAGGACAAACTTATCATAACCATGCGCCGATGGTAGAAGAGATGAGAGCCTATTTACAAGGTGTGAAAGCAGCGAATGCATGGAATGAAGACGAAGTGATTGCAACCATAAAGAGCATCATGAATCATTATATCGGTGTGCCTCCAACAAAAGTGAAATTAGATGGTAAAGAATACACGCCAATGCAATACCTAAATGACTATTGCAAATTAAACATGAACGATTATATTGATGTAACATCATTGGGTAATAAACCTTATTGGAAAAAAGTAGAATACGAAGTTCCTGATAACTGGTGGCATGATAGCTCGTATTACAATGTTCCGTTAGACGATTACATGACGATTGTGCGCAATACCATGCGTAAAGGATATACAGTGTTAATTGGTGGTGATGTTTCTGAAACAGGATTTGATGCGTGGAGTCAGGTAGCCGTTGTGCCTACTTACGATATTCCTTCTGCGTATATTGATGAGCATGCGCGTATCATGCGTTTTATGAATGGTAGCACCACAGATGATCACGGTATGCATATGGTGGGTTATTTAGAGAAAGACGGAAAAGATTGGTACTTGATTAAAGACTCAGGTGCAGGATCAAGAAATTGCGGAAGAGAAAGTAAAAACTTTGGATACTACTTTATGCACGAAGATTATGTGAAGTTGAAAATTATGGACATCATGGTTCATAAAGATATGGTGCAAGACATCTTAAAGAAATTTTAGTAAATGATAAGAGGGGCGGATGATTTTCTGCCCCTTTTTATTGAATAGAAAAGCTAGTGCGAAAATCAAAACAAGATTTGCAGATGAGTGTTACTAATGTAATGGTTTGAGAACATCCATTACATCTTTACTGATCAACTCAACATGATAAAAAAACTTATTTATTCCATACTTAAAAAAGTAATGAAATCAACTACTCAAAAAAACAGCAATCAGATAAATCCTGCAACAAGTATTTTCGATATTGCAGTAAAAGATATTGCAGGTAATGCTACTTCGCTTGAAAAGTACAAGGGCAAGAAAATTATCATTGTTAACGTGGCTTCTGCCTGTGGCTATACGCCGCAATATGCTGAGTTGCAAAAAATGTATGAGCAGCAGAATGGTAATGTGGTTATTCTTGGTTTTCCATGCAACGACTTTGGTGCACAGGAACAAGCAGATGAGAGCACGATACAAAATTTCTGCTCGATTAATTACGGGGTGACGTTCCCGTTATACAGTAAGGTAAATATTAAATCAAGTCCGATACACCCCATTTACGATTGGTTATCGAGCCCCACGCTCAACGGCTGGAACGCACAATTGCCCGACTGGAATTTTTGCAAGTATATCATTGATGAAGAGGGTAGGTTAGAAGGGTTTTATAGTTCAGCTGTTCAGCCAAATGATTTATTAAAATAGTTCAATATGAAAATTATTCGCAATATCGTTGGTGTCATTGCAGGAGTCTTCATCGGCTCCTATGTGAACATGTACATAGTTAATCTAGGTCCCAAATTCTTTCCGTTACCAGAAGGAGTAAACATCACTACCGAAGAAGGATTAAAAGCAGGCATGTTCTTGATGCACCCCGAGCATTTCATCGCTCCGTTTTTAGCGCATGCAATCGGAACGCTAGTTGCAACCTTCATTGCAGCATTGGTTGCAGTTAGTAGAAGAAAAATTATTACCATTGTTATTTCATTGCTTTATTTAGCTGGCGGTGCTTATATGGTAGCTATACTTCCATCTCCAATGTGGTTTAACTTACTCGATTTAATCGTGGCTTATATGCCAATGGGAATGTTAGGCTATTGGTTAGCGACGAGGTTTGTGCCTGAGGGGGAGGGGTAGTTTTTTTTAATTTAACATTACATTTTGTTTTTAAGTAGTAGCAAATAAAAACTCACGTGGTGGGTATTGCTTGTGTATGAAAAAAATGTATTTTAGTAAGGCTTTAGGTTACTACGCTAATGCAGTCAATAAAGACATATTGAAGTAGATTTATAGCGTGTATATAGTAGTTAGCGGTCATTGTTAAAAGACACATAACTAAATAACACAAAACTGAAATAAAAAATTAAATGGTAAAATATTTTATTCCTTTCGCAATATACTTTGGCGCGACTACTGACAATTTATTTGGACAAAGTTTAACTGCGATTCAATTAGACCGCCCAGATCAAACAGAGTGTCCATTTATTACACCTAAAAAATACATTCAAATTGAAAACGTATTTACTTTTGAGACTATAAATCAAAGCCAAACATCCTTTAGCTATCCTTCAACTTTATGGAAATATGGAGTCAATGAAAAATTTGAACTAAGACTGATAACAGAATTAGTTTCAGGAAATATAAACGTAAATTCAAATACAGGATTTTCTCCTATTACAATTGGATTTAAGACCTCATTATTTGAAGAAAGAGGATTTCTTCCAAAAACTTCATTTATTGGACATATTGCGACTTCAAAAATTGGAAGCAAGGAGTTTCAGACGAAATATATTGCACCTTCTTTTAGGCTTACAATGCAACATACATTAACAGAAAAAATATCACTTGCTTATAATATAGGCGCAGAGTGGAATGGAGAAAATGCTGAACACAGTTATATCTATACATTAACAACAGGTTTTAGTTTAACAGATAAAATTGGTTGCTACACAGAATTGTATGGATTTATTCCAACAGAGAATAAGGCTGATTATAGATTTGACTGCGGTTTGACTTATTTAATTAACAACGATTTTATGGCTGATATTTCAGGTGGTTTAGGATTATCTGAGAACGCCCCCCAAAACTATATTTCATTAGGACTTTCATACAGATTTAAAACAACTAGGTAAAACAACGAACTGCTAACAGCGCACAAGCGCAACCCGAAAAGGGTATGCGCCTGCACGCGGCACGTTAATCCTTCAGAATAAACTAATGAAAATTGATCATCTCCATAAAATTCAAAATCAAAACAATCTGATTAAAAATCATATGCAGTCAACTGTAATTATAGGTGATGAAATGACTGATGATGAAAAAATAATTTTCATTAAGGAAACTATAATTAAAGGTGGAATTATTGAGGTGACACTATCAGAAAAGATTATAGAAAATCAAATTAATATTTTAACTAGTTCAAATAAGAATTGTGAGGATATCATTAATAAATCAATACCTGACGAAATTTATTTAAATACTTTAGATATAACGCACACAATAATTGTTTTGATTCATGAGTAAATGTGTTAAGGTAATTTAAGAGTAGTATTAAGTTTGGGAATATCGCAATATAGAAATGATACAATTTTTAGCACTTTCATATGCTTTATGCATTCGTAGTTGGATTACTTATATTTTTTACCTTTACTAGCTAACTACTAATATTCCTCATGCACCTCGCTCACTTCGCCCTCCTCATCGACGATTACGATAAAGCCATTGCTTATTATACCAACGTTCTAGGATTTACTTTGCTAGAAGATACCAAACTCGATGAACAGAAACGTTGGGTAAGAGTTGCTACTACTGTGAATGCTGAGACGTCTATTTTACTGGCAAAGGCTTCTAATGAGCAACAACTATCACGCGTAGGAAATCAAACGGGTGGGAGAGTGTTTCTCTTTTTGCATACGGATAATATTACAGAATACTACGAACGATTACTTCAACACCAAGTGAAAATTATTCGTCCGATTACGCAGGAAGCATGGGGGACCGTTTGTGTGTTTGAAGATATGTATGGAAACCTTTGGGATTTAATTCAACCTATTACTAACGGGAATGCCTAGGTTCACTTCTGTTGAGGAATACATCGCTTCTTTCGATCAGCCCATTCTGAAGAAGTTAAAAGAGCTGAATCGGTTTATTGCAGATCTCATCCCCTATGCGGAGCCAGTCATTAGTTACAACATGCCCGCCTATAAATTCAACAAAGTCGTTGTTTATTTTGCAGGTTATAAAAATCATATCGGGTTTTATCCAACAGCTAAACCCATCGAGTATTTTAAAAGTGAATTGCAAGCTTATACTTTTTCAAAGGGGGCTGTACAGTTTAAAATAAACGAGACATTGCCTTTTGATCTAATAGAGAAACTCGTATTGTTTCGTATGGAAATGATCTTAAACGAATAAGGGAGCAAAATTTTTGCTCCCTTATTTTCATCTAATCAGTTTTATTATTCTTTATCTAAAAACGGATAACGATAGTCAGTAGGAGGGACTAACGCTTCTTTAATGGTGCGAGGAGAAACCCAACGCAACAAGTTAATCAATGATCCTGCTTTGTCGTTGGTGCCCGATGCTCTTGCACCACCAAACGGCTGCTGACCAACAACAGCTCCTGTACATTTATCGTTGATGTAGAAGTTTCCTGCTGCATTCACTAGTTTCTTCGTCGCTGTCTGAATCGCATAACGATCTTTCGCCATAATCGATCCTGTTAATGCATATGTCGATGTTGAATCAACTAACTCGCATGTCTCTTCAAACTTATTTGCATCGTAAACATAAATCGTTAATACCGGTCCGAATAATTCTTCGCACATCGTTACATACTTCGGATCTTTCGCAACAATAATTGTTGGCGCAATAAAATATCCTTTCGATTTATCATACGTTCCGCCAGCAATGATTTCTACATCACTCGACTTCTTCGCATTCTCAATATAACTTACTAATTTATCGAATGATTTTTCATCAATCACTGCGTTCACAAAGTTTTCGAAATCTTCCGTAGGCCCCATCTTCATCGAAGCTAAATCAGTAATCAAACCTTGCTTCACTTCTTCCCACATATTTGATGGAATATATGCTCTCGATGCAGCAGAACATTTTTGTCCTTGGTATTCAAAAGCACCACGACTTAACGCTGTAATTACTTCTTTCGGATTTGCACTGTGATGCGCAAGGATAAAATCTTTACCACCTGTTTCACCTACTATACGTGGATACGATTTGTATTTGTGAATGTTATTACCTATCGTTTTCCAGATATCTTGAAACACCCCCGTTGATCCTGTAAAGTGAATGCCTGCAAAATCAGGATGATTGAAAATTACATCGCCTGTTTCTGCACCACCCGTAAATACTAAATTGATAACTCCTGCTGGTAATCCTGCTTCCATGAAAACTTCCATCAATACATTCGCAGAATAAATTTGCGTGAATGCAGGTTTCCAAACAACTGTATTTCCCATCATCGCAACGCTTGTTGGTAAGTTACCAGCTATAGCAGTGAAATTAAATGGTGTTAACGCAAATACAAAGCCTTCTAACGGTCGTTGCTCTACGCGATTGTAAATACCCTTTGATGATATCGGTTGTTGCGTATAAATCTCTCTTGCGTACTCTACATTGAAACGCAAGAAGTCAATCATTTCACATGATGCATCAATCTCCGCCTGAAAAGCATTTTTACTTTGCGCAAGCATAGTAGAAGCATTAATTTTAGCACGGTAAGGACCAGCTAATAATTCAGCCGCTTTCAAGAAAATAGAAGCACGCTGTTCCCATTCCATATTCGCCCAAGCATCTTTTGCTTTCATCGCTGCATTAATAGCCGCAGTTACGTGTGATGCATCACCAATAGAATATCTTCCTAATAAATGCTGATGATCGTGAGGAGGACGAAGGTCGCCTTTCTTATTTGTATGAATAGCCTCGCCACCGATATACATAGGTACATCAATTACCTCGGCTCTCATTTCTTGAAGTTTTGCTTTAAGGGCTTTGCGCTCCGGACTTCCAGGAGCATAATTCAATACCGGCTCGTTAATCGCAGCAGGCACTTTGTATATTGCATTCGACATAGTAGTAAAATTTTACGCAAAGGTACTATTTAATACCTAAAAAATAAGCGTAGGATATTACTTAAAGTCTGAAATTAATTGATTGGAACTAAGCTCCTTGTTTCCGTATAAAGCAAATACCCTTTTACCTCTTGAAATCCCATCTTTTCAATCACCGAACAGTATTTTTCCACCTGTTTATTATGCTTGTCATCTTGTCCACCCGTTTTGAAATCAATGATGATAGCAGTTTGGTCTTTCATCAGCACTCGGTCAGGCCTTAATGTTTCACCTTCAAAGTAAATGCTCGACTCGTTTTTTATTGTATAACTCCCATCATTGAAATTATTTTCATCCAGAAGTTTCAATGCAAGTAAGGCATCTTTCTTTAACCGTTCAATAAGGTTGTTGTCGTAAATATTGAATTTGATTTTGGTATTGAAAAGTACAGTGTCTAATTCCTCCGCTTTATTAACTTTACTTAATAAGTGATGTAAGTAATCGCCATACAACTGGTCTGCATTTTTAATTTTATAACTCAACGTAGGCAATACCGATGTTGTATTAAGCAACGATTGATTGGAAACAGAATTACTTTTCAATTGGACAGAATCGTTTTGCTTTTTTTCTTCAGCTGTATTATTTTATTTAATTCCAATGATTAATTTAACAACCGCGTCTGTATCGATTAAAATAGGACTTAACTCTGCATTTGATCGAAAAGAGGAGAGCAGTAAATTTCCTAATCGCTTTTCACTAGATTTTAAATTCGAGAATACATACAACTCCGATTTTGCTCTGGTAAATGCAACGTAAAGCAAATTCAGATTGTCAACATAAGAATTATCGATCTCTTTAAAATAACTTTTCGAAAAATGCGTATGTTCTAACTTCTTAGTAAAGATAAGCGGACTAGCAGCTGTTGAATCATAAGGTGCTGCAGTTGTTTCTCCCCAAATTGTTTGTTGCGATTTCGGAGTGATTTCCCAATCAGCAAACGGCATAATTACAATTGGAAATTCCAATCCTTTCGATTGATGAATAGTAATTATCCTTACTGCGTTGTTGACTGTTGGAAGACTAATTGTCCAATCTTTTGTCTTTGATTTTTCATCCCACCATTTCAAGAAGTATTCGATAGAGCCACCTTCTTTCGAGGTGTATTCCATCATTACATCATGAAACTTTTCAAGATATAAATCAAAATAATCTAAGCCAGTAAGTTTTAAAATTTCCCAATAGCAAATATTTACAGGAAGTGTTTTTAATTTTTCAATTTCATTCGCAAACTTAACTTTTACCCAGGTCTGAGAGTGCTTATTAATAAAGTTTGCATTTCTTTCTATCGTGGAATCTGTTAGTTGAAGTTTCTCTGCAAAATAATTTAACTCCTCCTCGAGAATAGCATTTTTTGTATCATATAAAAAACGCAGACAGCTAATGATAAATCGTACTTTGTTATTCGCAGTTATTTTTAACGAGTTGCTGGAAATAAAATCAATGGTTGTTTCGTGCAATAGAAAGTCAGCAATCTTGACTTCATCATCATTCTTACGAACAAGAATGGCAATATCACTAAGTGTATAATTTCTTTTCAGTGCATCTTCAATAATAGCCAGCATTTTAGGTAAATTTCCTAATGGTATTGCATCACTTTCTTCGGATGCTGTTGGCGAGTCTTCAATAATTTCTTTTTCGACTTCTAACGCACTTTCATTTGCTTCAGCAACCTTGATTGCTTTTGCATCGATGAAATTAATTTCGATGTATCCACCTTTTGTTTTTTCTCCCTGATCAGCCTGACGCATGTTTGCATCGTCATAGGCTTTGTCAAGTGTAACATTCGTTTCTTTTAATTTTGATTTTATTTCGTTGGATGTTGATTTGAAAAGTTCATTATTGAAATAAATCACATTGTTCTTTGAGCGGTAGTTTGTGTTTAATGGAGTTTCGGTAATGCTTTGACTAAACTGTTTTAGATCTTCTCTAACACCTTTTAAAATCAATTCCATATTGCCACCTCTCCAGCGATAAATCGATTGTTTCGCATCTCCAACAATGAGAGAGTCTTTACCTAATGAGAGTGAATTCATCACCATTGGCTTTAGAATCTTCCACTGCGCATCGCTCGTATCTTGAAACTCATCAATGAATAAATAGTTGTAGGTGTTTCCCGATTTCTCATAGATAAACGATGCATCATCATCTCTTGAAAAATCCTGAAGCAACTTCGTAGTATCACTTAATAAGAATGTTTGATATTCATCACGATAAAGTTTTAATGATTCATTCAGCTTTTCAATTACACCTGCTTGATACGAAAGTTTTAAAATCTCAATCGTAGTAAGCAACTCTATTATATTGCTTTCATAATAAACACCTAATTCGCAAATTAACGGATGTAATTCAGCGTTTATAAAATCGACAATCGGTTGTTTAGCTTTTGTTGGTGTTAACTCATCAGGGTTCTCAACAACTTTCTTAATTGTTTTTGCATAATCTATATCAAGGAAGTTTTTTTCTTCATTCGCTATTTTGAAAAGCAATGCAATAAGTCCTTTTGATTTACCTTTGAAATCATCGGATGTATATCCGCTATTAATAACAAGATCTCTTATTGAAATAATTCTTTGTTGTATACCTACTAGAATATTTTTTCTGTTGTTCTTTAAATCCCGAACATAGGTCTGATAATCATTCACCGAAATCGCATTTGAAAAGGCATTAACAATCGGGCGATTGATAATCTCTTTTACCATTCCTTTAAGGTCGGATTTAATATTCCATCCTTTATTATTATCGATATTGTCAATCAATAATTCTTCAAGCCACTGCGTTAACTGCTTATTCTTTCCTGAAAGTTCTAATACTCTGTCGGTAATCGTATCAGCTATATTATCAATATCAAGTTCAATGGTATAATGAATGGGTAATTTCAATTCACGCGAAAGTGTTTTCGATAATACCTGAAAGTAACTGTCAATCGTAGAAACACCAAAGGAGGAATAGTCGTGCAATATTTTTTGCATCACAATCTCCGCGCGTTGCTGAATAAGATCGTCGCCTATTTTTAATGTATCTATTAAATACTGGCGATGATCCGATTTTTTACCATTGGATAAAAGCAATAGCTCGCTAATAATGCGGGATTTCATTTCTTCAGCCGCCTTATTCGTAAATGTTATTGCCAGTATTCGTTTATAGTCGTTGGTATTCTTAATGACTTTCTCAAGATACTGTCGCACTAACTGAAAAGTCTTACCAGAGCCTGCTGAGGCAATGTAAATCGTTAATCCCATATTATTTACTTAACGTGCTTTTGGTTAATTTATAACCTAATCCAACGCCAAAAACTTGTTTAGATTGTAATCTCGGACCAACACCCACTAATTTCTTTTGACTTCCTGATCCTTCATAAACAGAGATAGGAGTGTTGTCGTCGTAGATAAATTGCGTTGAGAAATTGGCCGTGATGTATTTATTCACTTTCATCACTAACATCAAGGTAAAGTTTAAGTCGACATTTTGCGGGTCTTCTAGATAGTTAGAGAATAAATCAAGCTGTGACGTTAGCGTTATATTCTCGATTACCTCTTGCTTATATCGAACATTCAGGTAAGCACCCATTTCAGAACGGACAGTTTTTCCTGAATCTACTCCATAGGCTCCTTGATTGGATAATACATCATCCAAAACAAAAGTGTTTTTATTCGATATAGGTGAGAGGCAAGCTGATAAATGTTCTGATGGTTTATAGTCAATACCTAATGAGAATACCGTAAAGGCAGGCGCAGCAAATCGACTAATCACAATCGGGTCTTCGTTCGTATAATCATACCCGTTAGTGAATTGAGTTTTGATATTTAACAATGCGGTATAATACCATTTTTTGCTGTTATGAACGGCATAGCCTAATTTACCTGTGTATTCAATTCTATCTTCATTCTTTTTTAAATCCTCATCGCCAATTTGGTTTAATCCATAGGATAAATCAAGATTGTTATCCCAAATAACATTGTCTTTTTTATAATTCGCATAGCTATTTAAAAATCCGTTGATAGCAACTGAGTTTTCTCCTCCAGCAGCCCAATTTGAGAAACTTACCTGATTAATATTTGCAGATACGAATAATCCTTTTTTCCAGATAGTATCGTTAGCAGTTTGACAAATACCTGATAGGGCAGAAAGCACGAAGAAGTTAAGTAGTGTAAAGTATTTATGCATGTTATTTGTTTTTAAGTAAATCTCTAATTTCTTCTAATAATATTTCTTGATTCGGTTTCACTGCGATGGTTTCTTCTTCTGCTTTCTTGCGCAATTTATTCATCGCTTTCACAACAAAAAACATTACGAGTGCAACCATAAAGAAGTCAATCACGGCGCTGATGAATTCTCCGTAACGTATGTAGACTTCAGGCACAGCACGATTAACAATATTTCCAGAAGCATCGAGTACTTCTTTAGTTCCATCCTGGATTTTGAATTTCAGCTCAGAAAAGTCCTGGCCTCCAACAACTTTTCCAATTAGGGGCATTACAATTCCATCAATAAAGGTAGAAGTGATTTTGGTAAATCCGCCACCGACAACAACGCCTACTGCAAAATCAATAAGGTTGCCTTTTAAAGCGAATGCTTTGAATTCATCTAGTATAGCCATAGTTCTTTTAATATCTTATAAAAATAAAAAATCCTTTGAATTTTACTCAAAGGATTGATAAATTATGATAGATATGTCTAATTAATTTGAACTAGAGCTATTTTGCTGTAAAACTCCCGGCTTTATTCGAATGGCAATTACGGGCAACCAAACAGATTTACTCGTATTATTATTTAAACCGATGCGGTAATAATTCACTCCGGGATTAGGATTCGAATCAATCAGCGTATAGGTTTTTAATCCCGTTGATAAGCCTGCAGCTTTAATTCTACCAACTTCTTTGTATTCTTTGGTATCAAAGCTTCGTTCTATTTTGAAATAATCTGTCCCGTTTTCTTTAGCTGTATACCACTGTATCGCCACTTCTTTTCCTTGCAAATCAGCAGTAAAGCCTAATAAATCCATAGGTGATAAATTCGATTTGCCAGTCTTTTTGATGATGATATTATTGATAACTGGTTTATCGGTTTCGTTACCATTTATTTTATTTCCAATAATAAGATTCGTCTTGCCATTCCATGTCAGTCGGCAATTAGGTGCCGCTTGATTAGACCAGATTAATATTTTATTGATGAATACTTCTCCTTTGCCCGTTTGTGGAGTAAATAAAAAGCGACAATTATAAATTGAATTATCAGTTAACTCGTAGGCGATATCTTCTTTTACAGCATAACTTTTTCCATTAGGACCAGTCAGCGTATAGTTGATTTTAATTCCATTTTTATCAAATCCGAATTCAAATTCTTTTCCGCGACTAAAAAACTGACCATCTGATTCTAGTTTGTTAAAGTCGATTGAGAAATCAAGTCCATCCGCATTTAAATAATCATTGTCTTTTAAAACGATTGATAAATCATTTCCATTTTTTCCAGCAGATAATCCACTGAATCCATTTTGTATTATTGCAAAATGTGCATCTTTTGAAATGCTTTGAATATCTTCAAATGAAATGGATTTATCCTTGTCCTTTTCTTCCCATGTGAAGTTCGTAATTACCTCACCATTATTGATGATATCATTTTCAATAATCTTCGGATTTTTACCATGTGAGTCACCCGTTGATAAGAAATAATTCGTAGCCATCACGATAATTCGTAGGATACCCATGGCTAATGTGAAATAGGAGATATAACGAACAATTTGTCTCGTTCGTAAATTCTGCCGTTGCCTATTTCTAAGTTTCATAATTAAGCGCTTACAAATGTTAAATCTTCCACTGTGATAATATTATCTTCTGCCATTAACGCAGCTCTTTCAATTACCGCTTTCAATTCACGAATATTTCCTGGCCAATCGTAATCCAACATAAAGGCACAAGCATCTTTTGATAAGGTCACTTGTGGCATTCTGTTTTCCTTGCAGAAATCATTCAAGAAGCTTTTTCCTAATAGAATAATATCATCGCCTCTTTCTTTTAAAGGAGGTAGGTGAATTAAGAATCCTTGTAGTCGATAAAACAAATCTTCTCTGAATCGTCCTTCTTTCACTTCTTGCAACATGTTTTTATTGGTTGCAGCAATCAAACGAAAATCAAGTTTCATAATCTTATTGCTTCCAATACGAGTGACTTCTTTTTCTTGTAATACACGAAGTAATTTTGATTGTAGACTTAAGTCCATTTCTCCAATTTCATCTAGGAAGATTGTTCCGCCATCTGCTTCTTCAAATTTTCCAATACGTTTTTCTCTTGCATCAGTAAATGCGCCTTTCTCATGTCCGAATAATTCACTCTCTACAAGATCTGTCGGAATAGCACCCATGTTTACAATAACAAATGGCTTTCTTGAACGATTTGAATTGTAGTGAAGCGCTTTTGCAACAAGTTCTTTTCCAGTTCCACTCTGACCAGTAACTAGTACCGTCATATTATTCTTCTCTACCTTTTGAATTAGGCGAAGAACTTTTAAAACTTCTTTACTATTACCAATGATATTCGAGTATTTATTACGATCAATGATTTGATCTTTTAATAACTCTACTTCTTTTCTTAATGTTGAATTCTCAGCAAGTGTATTTACACTTTTTCTGATGTATTCAATCATCATTTCATCTTTGAA
>JBKCGZ010000064.1:0-10689 GCA_046303115.1 Bacteroidota bacterium
TTTCTTAACAACGTTTCAATTTAATGGCCTAACATGGAACTCCTCTAATAATTAGGATTAAATTCTATTGAAAGAAATTAGATTTATAATTAATCCAAAAATCCCAAAAGGCCTCGGGACGGTAGTTATAGGCAGAACTAATACGGCATTATTGAAAATAATCCCGACAGCTGTAGGAAGAAACGATACGCCTTTATTGAAAATAAAGAAGCCCTGTAGTAAATACTACAGGGCTTCTTTTGTACCCGGGATCGGAGTCGAACCGATACGGCTGTTAAGGCCACAGGATTTTAAGTCCTGCGTGTCTACCAATTCCACCACCTGGGCATTTCTAAGACATCGGTCTAAGAAATTATTTTAGAACTGAATGAAAAAGCCTCCTGAGGGAGGCCTTGAGCGAAAGACGGGGGTCGAACCCGCGACCTCGACCTTGGCAAGGTCGCGCTCTACCAACTGAGCTACTTTCGCATATTCCTTTTGAGAATTTATTTTTTAAGAACGTGTCCAACAAAAATCCTATTGAACGGGTCGCAAAATTAAGTTTTTAATCGGTTTGAAACCAAATTTTCAGCAAATTATTTTACTTTTTCTTTAGAAATCAACTTCTTAATTTCATTTAATTTGATTAATGCTTCGACAGGAGTCAATGAATCAATATTTGTATCCGCAATTTCATCTCTGATCTGCATCAAAAGAGGATCATCTAACTGAAAAATACTTAACTGCATTTCTCCACTTTCCGTACTTATTGCTGAAGACTTTCCATCATTCTTAAGGTCGTGGTTATACTCCAACTTTTTCAAGACATCCTCCGCCTTATTCAATACTTGAACAGGCATTCCTGCCATTCTTGCGACATGAATTCCAAAGCTATGTTCACTAACACCTGGGACTAACTTCCTCAAAAACAGAATAGTATTGTCCATTTCTTTTATTGAAACATTGTAATTCTTCACCCTTTTAAACTGCGTTGTCATATCATTTAACTCATGGTAATGAGTCGCAAATAACGTTTTAGGGTTATATTTCGGATGTTGATGCAGATACTCAGCAATCGCCCATGCAATAGAAATCCCATCATACGTTGACGTGCCACGCCCAATTTCATCCAGCAATACTAAACTACGGTTAGTAATGTTATGAAGAATACTTGCCGTTTCATTCATCTCCACCATAAAGGTCGATTCGCCCTGCGATAAATTATCACTAGCCCCTACCCTTGTAAATATTTTATCTACCCATCCAATCTCAGCTGAGGTAGCCGGAACATAAGCTCCTATTTGCGCCATCAAAACTATCAGCGCCGTTTGACGAAGTATCGCAGATTTACCCGACATATTCGGACCAGTAATCATAATAATTTGCTGCGACTCATTATCTAAAAATACATCATTAGGAATATATGACTCCCCTAAAGGCAATTGCTTTTCTAAAACCGGATGTCGCCCTTCCTTAATATTAATTACTAAGCCCTCATTTAATTTTGGTCGTATGTAATTATTGGCTTTGGCTCCTTCTGCAAAAGATCTTAAACAATCTGCCTGCGCAATTTGATAAGCGTTCTGTTGTAATGCCTGTATATACGACATCGTTGAATTCAAAATCTCATCGTATAGCTTTAATTCTATATCCAGTATTTTTCCTTCAGCGCCTAGAATTGTTTCTTCATACACTTTCAACTCTTCGGTGATATATCGTTCAGCATTTGTCAGTGTTTGCTTTCTTATCCAACCTTCAGGCACCTTCGATTTATGCGCATTGGTTACTTCAATGTAATATCCGAATACATTATTATAAGCCACCTTCAAAGAAGTGATACCTGTACGCTCACTTTCTTCTCTTTGAATTTTTAACAAATAATCTTTCCCTTCTGATGATATTTTTCGCAACACGTCTAACTCAGACGAATATCCGTCTTTTATAAATCCGCCTTTAGCTGCAACTGCAGGCGCCTCATCGGCAATAGATTCATCCAGCATTTTTAAAAGCTGTGCACACGGATTAATCAAATCACCCATCTTTTGCAAAGCCTTATTATTGCTTTCTGCTAATTTATTTTTAAGAGGCGCTAGCATTGCAATACCTCTTTTTAATTGCACTGCCTCACGAGGAGTAAGTTTCTTAATAGCAATACGTGACGACAAACGTTCTAAATCGCCAATAGATTTTAATAATTGTTCTACTCTTAAACTAAATTCTTCTTGCTCAAAAAAACAAGATACTACTTCGTGACGCTCATTAATTGCATGAATATTTTTTAATGGCATCAACAACCATCTGCGCAATAATCGAGCGCCCATAGGTGATACTGTATGATCCATCACATCGAGCAAGGTAGTAGCCTTTTCGTGTGGTGATGAAATAATTTCCAGATTACGTATAGTAAAACGATCAAGCCACACAAATTGATCTTCATCAATTCGAGCGATGGATTGAATATGACTTAATGAAACTTGTTGCGTTTGCTGAACATAATGCAAAGCAGCTCCTGCTGCAATTGTAGCTGCAACTAAATCCTGAATACCGAATCCTTTCAACGAAGTTGTATTCAGTTGCTTTAACAGCAACTCTTCTGTATAAGGTTGCTGGAACACCCATTCATCCAAAGTGTAGATATAAAACTTATTTCCTAACCTCTCTTTTAATGTTTGTTGGTCTTTGCGCGAAACCAAAACTTCTGTAGGTGCAAAACTTTGAATTAGTTTATCAATATATTCCCAATATCCTTCGGCAGCAAAATACTCACCCGTTGAAACATCAAGAATTGAAAGTCCAATCAACTTTTCTGATTGAAAATAAACAGCGGCTAAAAAGTTATTTGATTTATGATCTAAAATTTTATCACTAAATGCAGTTCCTGGGGTTACCACTTCCGTCACTCCGCGCTTAACAATTGTCTTTGTCATCTTTGGATCTTCCAATTGATCACAAATTGCAACGCGCAATCCTGCTCTAACCAATTTGGGCAAATAGGTCTCAAGTGAGTGATGCGGAAATCCCGCCAAATCCATTTCAGAAGCAGCACCGTTACTGCGCTTTGTTAAAACAATTCCTAACACCTTCGATGCTTTTACCGCATCTTCATTAAATGTTTCATAAAAATCCCCAACACGAAACAACAACAATGCATCAGGGTATTTTGCCTTGATGCTGTTATATTGTTTCATTAAAGGTGTTTCTTCTTTCGCTGCCATTGTTAACTTTGTGGTAAAGATAAAAAATCGTGCATAAGCTTAAAAATGATGAACTCAATCGACCTGCCTTAAATGAGTATAAAAAGCAGGATAAACTTCCTTATGTAATTATTTTGGATAATGTAAGAAGCGCACTGAATGTAGGATCTGTTTTTCGAACAGCAGACGCTTTCAATACTTCAAAAATAATTCTTTGCGGAATAACTTCTACTCCTCCACACAAAGAAATTTCAAAAACAGCACTAGGTGCAACTGAATCTGTGGAATGGGAATATTTCGAAAAAACAGAAGATGCCATTAACCATCTTAAAAATCAAGGTTATTTAATTTACGCAGTTGAGCAGGCAACTCAAAGTTGTATGTTAAACGAATTTAATGCTGCAGGTAAACCTTTTGCAATTATCTTCGGACATGAAATGGATGGTGTACAACAAAGTGTAATTGATATTTGTGATGGATGTATTGAAATACCTCAATCAGGAACGAAGCATTCCATTAATATCTCCGTATGTGCTGGCGTGGTTTGCTGGGAAATTTATCGTCAGTTAAAATAGATGAATACAAATAAAACAGATAAAGTAATTTTAGGTATTGACCCTGGAACAGTAGTGATGGGATATGGTATTATTCATATCACGGGTAATAACTTGAAATTAATTTCTGCAGGTGTTTTATCATTAGATAAAAAAGAAGACCATTTTCTTCGGATTAAAGAAATATTTGACACGGTTGAAAAATTAATCAAAGAATATAAACCAGATGAATTTGCGATTGAAGAACCTTTCTTTGGTAAAAATGTTCAATCGATGTTAAAATTAGGACGTGCACAAGGCGCTGCAATTTCAGCGGCACTACACCATCATCTTCCGGTGCATGGCTATAGTCCGAGAACAATTAAAAAATCAATTACAGGCAAAGGAGCAGCAAGTAAGGAGCAAGTAGCCAGTATGCTTAAAACAATTTTAAAATTCGAAGAAACTCCGAAGTTTTTAGACGCAACAGACGCTCTAGGTGTTGCTCTATGTCATCATTTTCAAACGAGAGGTATTGGTCAACACGATACAAACGCTAACACCAAATTGAAACCCCAATCCACAAAAAAAAGCAAGTCTTCATGGTCTACTTTTATTAATAAAAACCCTGAGCGTATTAAGAAATAAGTTCGTATGCTTTAAGAATTGCTTCGTGAGCGTTAATCATTTCTTCTTTAGTGGGCGACAATTTACTTCTTTCAAAATTAATATCTCCTACTTTATTTAATGGCACTAAATGGATATGGGCATGCGGCACTTCCAACCCTATAACGGCTACGCCTACCCGTTTACAAGGAATTGCATTACCTACAGCTTTTGCAACCTTTTGAGCAAACATCCAAAGCTGCACGTATTCGTCACTTTTAATATCAAAAATGTAATCTGTTTCCTTTTTAGGAATCACAAGTGTATGTCCCATTGCGAGTGGCATAATATCTAAAAAAGCCAGAAAATTTTCATCGTCGGCTATTTTATAGCAGGGTATTTCACCTGCAACAATCTTTGAAAAAATACTGGCCATTATCCTAATGAAATATCCAGAATTTCGAAATTTAACTTTCCTGCAGGTGTTGTTATCTCTGCAATTTCTCCAACTTTCTTTCCTAACAAACCTTTTCCGATAGGAGAACCAACTGAAATTTTTCCTGATTTCAAATCGGCTTCATTTTCTGCAACAAGCATGTACGACATTTCTGCTTTGTTAGCAGTATTTCGGATTTTAACTCTACACAAAACAGAAACCTTAGAAATGTCAAGCTTAGACTCATCAATCAATCTTGAATTAGCTAAAAGTTCTTCCATTTTTGAAATCTTCAATTCTAACAATCCTTGAGCATCTTTAGCTGCATCGTATTCAGCATTTTCTGATAAATCACCTTTATCGCGAGCCTCTGCAATCTGACGAGAAATACTAGGACGTTCAACGTTTTTTAAATGCGCTAATTCATCCTGCAATTTTTTTAATCCTTCTTCAGTTAAGTAAGTAATATTCGACATTTTTCTATTTTTTAAATTTACGCTGCGCTTATTAAAGCAAGGAAGACCTCCTCTTCCGAGAAGGTCTTCCAATTATTTTTACTAATTATTATAATGAGATATGTGCTCCGATAGAATGTGTTCCATCGAAAGTTTTTGTAGCACGGTATGAGTAATCTATACCAAAACGCTTCCCTGATTTTCCTAAAGGAACTTCATACGTCAATCCACCACTTAAACCTTTTAAAGCCGTGATATCCTCATCGATAATTGCATTCTTATCTTTCTTATCGATTGTATAAGCAGCACGAATTGCGAATGAATTTTTGAAACCATATTCAACACCTAATCCGATCTGATCACGAATGAACGAATTTGATGTAAATGCAATCGAAGGAGTAATTCTAGAATCAGTTCCAGCTTTAATATCATAAGCAGCACCAATTGAAACTAATGCCGGCAATTCAAAACTTTCAGTACGTTGCTCTTGAAGTACATTAATATTTTGTGTGGCGTTATCATTTCTAAATGATAAACCTTCACCTTGATATTTCATTGGCGTACCAACGTTTCTTAATGCGATTCCAAAACGCACATTGTCGTGATCTGCATTATTACCCGTTGTATATTGAATACCTACATCAACAGCGACGCCTTGTGCTTTAACATCATTAATTGATTCAGAAACAATATGCGTTGTAATACCACCTTTAATGCTATTACTAAACTCCTTAGCGTATGTTAATCCGATGTTTAAGAATTGTGGAGAATAAGTACCATTACCTCCGTCAGGATTTGATTCCGTCAAACGTTGGATCTCTCCAAAGTTCATAGACATAAATGTTAAACCTAATGCTCCGCTTTCTCCGACTTTTTGAGAAATACCAAATGCACTGATTTTAATATCTGATCCTCTTAACCAATCAGTCTGTGAAAAGGAAATATCCGTTCCTTTTGAATAGGCAGCACACGCAGGGTTTAAACCGAATGATTCAACACCTCGTACATTAGCAAGTCCTGCTACTCCCCATCCTGAATTTTTAGCCCATGGGTTAATAAGCAACTCGTGAGCACCACTCTGGCCAGCACGATCTTCGTTACCAGCAAAAGTTTGCGAACTCATAGCAGTTAATGCTACTGTTGCAACTGAAATATATATTAGAATTTTCTTCATATCTCTTTTTTTCTTTTTTAGGATTGATAGGTATTAGAAAGAATCAAGGTCAATTGGACGCATAACACCAAACCATTTAACAACTTTTTCTCCCAACTCACCTGCATCTACATGGAATATATAGACACCACTTGAAACTGTAATACCGGCTGTGTTTTTCAAATCCCAATCTAATGTTGTGGCTTGATTATTATCACGACCTTCAGTTACAATCTGTCCTGAAGTTACATCAGAAGAAATATCACGTTTAAATTGTCTAACCAATGTCCCATTCAAGGTATAAATAGAAATAGTACATCTAGAAGGTAAGTTAACAATACGAACACGATTCTCTAATTGATCTCTTCTTGTTTTCTCATAAGTTGAGTATGCGTAATAAGGATTAGGAACTACATTGATGTAATCTAATGCAGACTTAGCCTTTTCTGTTATGTTCGTACTTAACTCATATGAACCAGGTATTGTGAATTGGTAGTAAGGATTCCCTCCATTTACCTGAGTTGCACCTTCTGATGTAAATTGCTTGTAGTTTTTCTTAACACGTAAGCTTATTTTAACATCTGAAGAAGAATTCTCATTGTATGTAAATCCTTCATTAACTAATGGTAATGAACACCAAGTGATTGCTCTAAATGCAGCTCTTGCAGATGGTGCAGAAGCTGTTGCAGTGTAGGTATTACTAAATCTTCTGAATAAAGTATCCACCTTAGCACCATTATCGTACTTTCCAATGGTAGGAGCGGTAGGAGTACTCGCGATTGTATCTATTCCATATACATAGATATAGTGCATTCCGCCATAGCTTAATCGACCATTCGCATCTCTTCCTGAATTACTAGTAGGGTTCCACTTCATGTCGTTGCCATTTTCATTTAACAACGCAGAGTTTTCACCAAAAGCAATATTTAAACGCTCTCCTGTTTCAACATTTACTGCATATCCTGGGAACCAACCCATACCTACCGTATCAGTTAATGAAGCTTCTGCAACATTTGCTCCAGGAGCATCCCATGCTAAACCATTCTTATCTACGGAGCGCTGATTTCGCATCATGAATTTCTTTGCGTTACCAACTGTTGGCATTGTGTCTTCTCCCATCTCGATTACTACTGAACGAGTCCACTTTGACTTATCAGACGTAATTACTACATCAACTGATGGCAAATAGCTCCACTTAATGAATGATCGTAAATCTAATGAGTTACTTGTTCCTGGAGTTCGTGAAGGTTTTGGAGCCGCTACAGTTTTAGCATTACTTGCAACAATAAACGGAGCCCATGTTCCTTCAAGAATTGATTCGTATGCTTCAGTTGAATCTAAGAAATAACTTGGTGATGGATTCAACAAGTCAACATTTGTTTGAGTACCACTTAAAATCCAATTAGTAGTTGATGTTAAAATTGACGTTGCATCAACATCTTTGATACCACCTAACCACTGATTACTCGCATTTTTATAAGTCTTAGTTCCACCAATCAAACCATTATTTGGAGCACCAAAATTACCAGGCTCCTGACCGTTGATCTTAGATATAGCCATTGAAATTTTGTTCTTCTCATAAAGCTGTTCATTGATACTAGAGATACTGAATGTAGAACGGGCCAATGAGCTTCGCAATTGCGCATTTGTCCCTGTAGTGAATGTTCCTGTAAATGTTGTAGTAGTGAACTTCAAAGTATCTGCATTAGCATATTGAACTTCAAATGACCCATTGATTGAAGGTGTTGAAGTAATACCTTGAACATTACTTAATGTAATATAGGAACCCACTGTAATCCCTGAATTGCCGGAAGTAATAACGGTAACTGTAGTACCATTAGCTGTGATGTCATTGATACCAACATATTGTGACGGATTATTATATAGGTAATAGTAATCCGCATCACTGATACCACTAAACGCTAATTCAAACGAACCTGCTTTAACCGCCCATGGGTCGTATACACTAATGTTAATTGGACCTTTACCTGCTTCGTATACTGGATTTTGAACACTATTAGTTGTACCACTAAAGATCTCATCAACTGAAGCTTGCGTCATTTCTAAAAAATTACCACCATTACCTTGACCTTCAATACGCTTAACCTGGACCCCTTGACCATAAGCTGAATTCAAAACTGAACCCGCATTATTAACTACAGATTTGTGTGGGATTCCGCTATAGGTTCCGATGTTGTTACGACCTTGTACATATGGTCTATTTTGAGTATTTGCATTTAATGGATCAAACGTACGGTAATTATTGTAAGCATAAGATACTACCAAGAAATAGTAAGGCTTATAGTTTACTAGGTCTTTTTGAGAGAACAAATCTTTAGTGATTATGAATGAATGCTGTAATCCATTATTAACAACGATCGCTTTTTCTGAAGGCACCCATGAAGAAATATTGTTATCATACTCATAATTCACAATCTGACCAATATTATCTTTTAAGTCAACCTGTGCTATTAATTTAGCTTTAGAAATATCATTTACATCCGCATCAGATACTGTTTCATCAGCGACCTGGTAAATTTTATATCCTTGGAATTTGTATGATCTTTCAGCATCCGTTAATGTATCAAATCCTCCTGCTGAATTCTGTACTGCTTTCGGGATTACCGCATCAACTTCATTATATAACTCAACCTTCTTGTTAGCAACATTTTCTAATGATAAGATTAATTTTCGGTCATCTTCACGAATAGCTAAGTCTGGTGCATCTGGACCATCCAAAATTTTGAAACAATTGTCAAAAATCGCTTGTGCCTTTTGATCAGCTAACTTCAATAATGAAATTGAAGCTAAAGGCCCACCAGTAGTTGTACGTTGGAAAATAACACCAGTAGTTATGTAGTTAACTGCACCAGGCTGCAAAGTGAATGTACCTGCAGACTGTAACCAACGCATATCATCAGGTTGAATGTTGGCTGTAACCATTGTCCACGGTGTAGAGAAATTCGGATCAGTATTGTCAGGGAACATGAAGTTACAAGGAGTTGCAGTGGCACCTGAACCACCTCCACGACCATCACCTCCGTAAGTAATCGGCAACCCATCTAACCAACTTCCTGATAAATATTCGTAATAATCATCCGTTGTATTCGGATTACCATTAGGAACGTTGTTTGTATTCACATAATAAACGAAACGTGACATAATAATTTGTTCACCAACCTCGTCAATTTCGCCATCACGATTGTTATCAATTCCATCATTAGGATCAGCTAAAGGACCTTGGAAGAAATCAATACCAGCTGCAGGAGGGTTCAATCCATATCCAGGACCACCATCATCGTCTGGATCTCCGTTATAAACATAACCCAATCCTAACCCAACATCACAACCTACTAAGTCGTCAGCTGCATTTCCTAAATCTGGATCACACCATACCCCAAAATAAGTCGAATCCAACTCATCGCTTGAGCGATTGATGATTTGATATTTGTAAAATGTCATTAAGTTGATTTCGTTTGCAGTTTTAAATGCAAAAGCTTGTGCACGAATTTCTAAACCAATAGGATTTGAACTTGATTCGGTTTTAATATTACCAACATCATTAAATACCCACCAAATCGATTTATCGCCGAATAAATAATCATTACATTCAACTTTACCTGTATTTGGATTTGCGGGATAATCACCTGCTAATAAGAAATAAGGATAATCTCCATTTTCATAATTGTAAACTCCATCATTATCGGCGTCAAAGAATGGTGCTAAGGTTGGTAACTCACCTTTTGTAAAATCACCATTACCAGGCCAAGTCTTAATTGGATTTGTAGCTTCTCCACCTGCAACGAAGTCGGATACTTCTTTGCGACTAATTGGCCAAAACTTGTCATAAGCATCGCAAGTAGCATTATCAATAGATGCAGAACCTGATGCCGTATCAATTGGTCCACCCCAAAAGTCATTGGAACCACCCTGGCGGTACGTCTGTGCAGCCACTTTTAACTGACCAGCCTGATCAAAACCACCAATCCATAGTGCTCCAGAATAAATTGCATTCTTTCCACTTCCAATTGGAACTTCATAGTATGGTACTTGACCAACTGGATCCCACCAAAGGTCACCACCAACTAGTACACGAGCACGAACCTGGTTAATATCCAAGTCAATTTGTGAGGAAGTAACAGGACAGCTTGCCGCAACTTTTGTATTACGAACAGGAGCATGTGCCGCTTTCCCTCCTACATTCATCTTCGCGAATGTAGACGCGGACCATCCAGCCAATACCACAAGGCTAAATAAGATCTTATATCGAAGCATTTTCATAGCGTTAATTTTCTGTTTGTTTGTTTAGTAAAGGTTAAAAATCGAATCTCAC
>JBKCGZ010000065.1:0-4311 GCA_046303115.1 Bacteroidota bacterium
CATTGCGAAAAATTTCTTGCATTATCAGCACTCTTATTAATCTTCACTAATCCTCGGTAGCTATTCTGACTTTTACCTCCGCTAATTCCTTTCGAGATAATAGTACTGCTGGTATTTTTTCCGATATGAATCATCTTAGTACCAGTATCTGCTTGTTGCATATTATTCGTTACTGCAACTGAGTAAAATTCTCCAACGGAATTATCACCTTTTAAAATTACTGATGGATACTTCCATGTCACAGCAGAACCTGTTTCAACTTGCGTCCACGAAATTTTTGATTTATTTCCGAGACAAATTCCACGCTTGGTAACAAAGTTGAAAATTCCGCCTTTGCCTTCCTTATCTCCCGGATACCAGTTTTGTACAGTTGAATATTTCACTTGGGCTTCTGCATGCGAAACAATTTCAACTACTGCTGCGTGCAACTGATTTTCATCTCGCATTGGAGCAGTACAACCTTCCAAATAACTTACATAAGCACCTTCATCGGCAATAATCAATGTTCTTTCAAACTGACCTGTTCCAGCAGAGTTAATACGGAAATACGTACTTAATTCCATCGGACAGCGAACACCTTTCGGGATATAACAGAAAGAACCATCACTAAACACTGCTGCATTTAATGCTGCATAAAAGTTATCCGTGTAAGGCACTACACTTCCTAAATATTTCTTTACTAATTCTGGATGCTCTTGAACAGCTTCTGAAAAAGAAGAAAAGATAATTCCTTTCTCTGCTAATACTTCACGAAACGTTGTCTTTACAGAAACCGAATCGATAACTGCATCAACAGCCACATTGGCTAAACGCTTTTGTTCTTCGAGTGAAATTCCGAGTTTATCAAACGTTGCTTTGATTTCCGGATCTAATTCATCTAGACTATTCAACTGCACTTTTGGTTTAGGCGCAGAGTAATAAATGATGTCTTGAAAATCAACTTTCGGATAGGTAACATTTGGCCAAGCGGGCTCGGTCATAGTTTGCCAATGGCGAAACGCTTTTAGGCGATATTCGAGCAACCATTCTGGTTCATTCTTTTTTGCAGAGATAAAACGAACGATATCCTCGTTAAGTCCTTTCGGCGCATTATCACTTTCGATATTACTTACAAAACCCCATTTATATTCGGAGTTGGTAACATCATCTAATATTTTTAAGTCGTCAGACATGAACTAAAATCTTTTAAAATAATTAAACAGCGAACGATTCGCCGCATCCGCAGGTACGCGTTGCGTTAGGATTATGGAATTCAAAACCTTTCCCATTAAGGCCGTCGGAGAAGTCGAGTTGAGTACCTACGAGGTATAAAAAGCTCTTCTTATCACATACGATTTTCATCCCTTTATCTTCAAAAACCTTGTCGCCATCTTTGATAACACTATCAAATTCAAGCTTATAAGAAAGACCTGAGCATCCACCTCCTTCTACACCAACTCGGATAAATGAGTCGACCGGGAGATTCTCTTCTTGCATGAGGGCACGTGCTTTTTCGATGGCTTTTTCTGTTACGGTAATCATGTTATTAACAATTTGAGGGCAAAGATACGATGAAAAATTCCTATTTAGAACAATTCTATATAGGAAATGTTAATTGATGGTCAAAAAGATTTTCGCTCTAAAAAGTGACCTTTTTGATTAGGTCGATTAAATGAAAAAAGTCGCCCACTTGAGCGACTTTCCTGTATTGTTAAAAACGGGATTATTAGTCCAGTTTATAGTTCAATTTCATGGTAATAGTAGCAGTTTTACCCCTTGAGGTGGTGTTATAAGCTCCGCCCCATGAAAAATCTTCTCCGGAATACAAGCCTGTAATTTGGATTATACCCATTTGCGCAGATATTAATTCATCTATGTCACTGCCTGCTTCATCGGCAATCTTTTCTGCTCGCTCACGGGCATCTTTTGTCGCTTTCGATACTAGATCAAGTTTCAAATTAGCAAGTTTTGTATAATAATAGCGTGGTGGTTCTGAACTTAATTGAATTCCTTCGTTGATTAGCTCAGTAATGTTTCGTGAAATCTCCTCTACTTTGTCAATATCACTTGAAGAAATCTGAATTGATTGAGTTAACTTGTAACCAGCAAAATCTTGTCCGACCACTTCCCCATTAGCTCCATACCTATAATTTGTTAATGTCGCTACATCAATGGAACTAAAGACAAAAGAAGATTTTTTGATTCCTTTTTTAATTAAATAATTCTCAATAATTGTCTTGTCTTGATTCAATGCTGCTGATGCCGCCTTCATATCTATATTTTCACGAGAAAACTTCCCATCCCAAACTATTAAATCAGAATTAAATTCTACCTCTCCCAACCCTGTTACTGTAATCTGATGCTCAGGCTTATTACGATTCAATATTGCTTTCCCGACTGCAAAAGAGGCAATAACTATTGCCAATGAATATAAAAACGAAGGGAAATTGCTTTTTATAAGCCCTTCTATCGATGTTAGAGCTGACTTTATTTTATCCTTATTTGACATATTACGAAATTTGATTTTATAAATATAAATAAAATTAATACAAAGAACTCCACCATTCATTAATGACCGCAAAAATTTCACGTATGAATCGATACGGCATATCGCTATTAGGAGTTGAACTAGATAAAGCGTAAGGAATAAATCCGGCGTCACGAGCTAAATACTGAGCACGATACTGATGATAATTACTTGTTGAAAGATAAATGGGAATCGTAGAATTATTGGTCAGTGCAATTTTTCTCCTGCTATTAATTATGTTCTCCTCGGTGCTGAACGATTGATCTTCTTGAATTATTCGATTGGCGTTTACCCCATGAGTTAGTAAATAATCGCTCATTGCTTCAGCTTCAGAAACGGGTTCATCTTCACCCTTACCTCCGGAAACAATAACTGTAATAGTGGTATCGAGCAACAAAACATTCAACGCTTTGTCGAGTCTACGTTGTAACGTAGGCGATATGCCATTCTCTCTGACTTTAGCACCTAACACAACCATATACTTTATATCATTTCTGGTTGGATGTTCCTCTTCGAATTTAGAGAAGATCAACACTCCGGTAACAATAAATACAAGAAAGCAAATACTGAAAATCGCTAAAAATATTTTTTTAAGCATTTTATTTTTGCGGTGATAAACTGAAATAGTAAGCTATAATTGGAAACATTAACTCTATACTTATTACTTTATTGCATTCAAGTGAAAATATTCTTTAAGGAGTATTTTCAACTATTCTATTATAAAATTGCTAATAACAAAGAAGTAATCAAAATTATACCAAGTCCGACACTTAGCACTACTTTCCCAGCTTTAGATTTTGTCTCGATAGCATCCATAGTTTCCACTTGCTTCACTTTCCCTAGTTTCAATAACTCTACTTCGTCCTGTTTTATTGTATGAAAATTTTTATACGTCGCCGGAAATCCAGTTACTGTTACCGTCATTTTTCTTCCTTTGATATCAGTCTCAAATCGTGGTTCGACCAATACATCTGCGTTCGATTTTTTTATCGCCTCAGCAAGGACTTGATTCTTTAAATCATCACTTACTTTTTCCCCTCTTGCATTTATTGTTGCAGTAACTTTTTCCTCTTTCACATCCATATCTACCAATACAGGTTTTTGCATTACGCCTGCCCCATAAATATCTGTGGTTTTTGTTGTAATAGCATGCTGTGTTGTACACGACGCAAGAAATAAAATTGATAAGGTAATGACTAAATTGATGTGTTTCATGATTTATATTTAGGATTTCAAATGTATTATTTTTTCAAATTTATAATTGATTTAAAATTAAAAATAATCAGCTTAATCCATATATAAATTAATAAAGGCAAAACGATTACCACTAAAGGATTATATTGGTACCCGATTAAAAATTCTCCGTGTATACAATGCTGTACAGCGCGCGTAATGCCACAGCCATAGCACGTGTTATCAAGCAATAAAACAGATAAACATAAACTCTGACCCTTATCAAAAAAAGAAGCTGGTAAACCCCATAATACTATAGGAATTACCAGCAACAATATCAGTTGAACTTTATACTTCAAATTAGTTATGGTCTTGCGCGACTAACTACAATAATCGCATGCACAATTCCTGGTAACCAACATAAGAAGGTTAATCCAACATTTATCAACGTTTGTTCTAAGTCCCAATCTGTTACTAATCCTACTGCTATCGGAGGCAAAAGGACAGCAAGGATAAATAACACTACAGTTGGAATGCCATCAGCATCTCCACGCTTCGCGGCTTTCTTTAATTTGTTGATAGTTTTTGCTGCTTTGATTTTATCTTTTACAGAAATCTTTGTGTCTGATTTT
>JBKCGZ010000066.1:0-16960 GCA_046303115.1 Bacteroidota bacterium
AATCCTGCATTGGTAATAACACCATTGCATGTTGCTAAGCTTTCTATAAATGGCTCGCTCTTTAAAGGGAAGACGGTAAAGTTTCCTTTTTTATAAGCAACTTTTGTGTGTTTACTGAAGATTTGAAATGGAACTGTTGAGGCGTACTTCAATTTTTCAATTATATACTTATCATCAAATGCAGGAAGATAAACAGTAATATGATTAAGAGTTTTTCTATCAGCATTTCTTATAGCTTGTCGTATGATAGGAGTAGCTACTGTTTTATCAAAACTAATGAAATGAAATCCATAAGAATGACTAACGGGAGCGTATTTACGTAAAACTAATTTGCCGATTGGATCAGTAAACTTTGGTTGAGCTGCTTTTGGATGCAAGGCTGCAGCTTGATTGCTTAATCCTATGCAAGGCTTATTTTTTAATTTAGCGGCCCAACAAGAGATAGGCTCAAAATCGCTAATTATTAAATCATAATCTTCAACTGGAAGTGATTTGATTTCACGAAGCAACTTTTTGGTATCAAGATTCAAATACGTTTTAGTGAAATCAATTCCACCTTTTTTACCGAAAGCAAATCCAAGTCCGTTAAATTTATACTTGATTTCAAAGGGTAGTTCTAATTCCCATTGCGAAGAACTTACTAATACATCTACCTCTCCTTTCTTTTTTAGGATAGGAATAATTTCAAGCGCTCTGCTGATATGTCCGTTGCCAGTACCTTGTATCGCGTATAATATTTTCATTCTTGATATTCGTGATCGTGATTAATTTCTTTGATTAAAAGCTGAAATAAATCTTTGTTATTCAAATGAGACAATTCATCTTCTTCGGACACTTCTACTGTATTAGCTTGGTCGTGCTTATAAATAGACCATTGTCCTTTGTTGTATTCGAGTGCAGTAAGATTCTCTATCCAATCGCCAGAATTGAGATAGATTACATTCCCATCTTCGTTGTTTATTGTTTTTATTTCCGGATGATGAATATGTCCGCAAACTACATAATCATATTTTTTTGCGATGGCAATATCAGCGCATATCTGTTCGAAGTCGTTGATGAACTTCACCGCTTTCTTAACGCTGTTTTTAATCTTCTTGGATAATGAAATTTTCTCGCGTCCGGTTTTTTCTAAAATGAAATTGGTAAAACGATTTAAGAGAATTAATGTATCGTATCCAATAGCTCCTAGTTTAGTTAACCACTTTGCATGTTGCATTGTAACATCAAATACATCACCATGAAAGACCCATGCTTTCTTTCCATCAAGTTCAAGTATCAGTTTGTTCTCAATAGAAAGATTACCTAACTTAAATCCAACAAATCTTCGTAGAAGTTCATCGTGATTACCGGTGATATAATGCACAGGAACTCCTTTCGATGCAAATCGAATAATTTGTTTTACAACTTTTAAATGTGATTTTGGAAAATAATTTTTACTGAACTGCCAGATATCAATGATATCACCATTCAAGATAATTACTTTCGGCTTGATGGTTTTGAGGTAACTTACTAATTCCTTTGCATGACATCCATAAGTTCCTAAATGGATATCGGATAAAACAAGAACATCTATTTCCCTTCTTCCTTTGAAGTCAGTCATATTTTCGAATTACATTTCTTCTGCAATATCAATACGACTAGTAAGATGTTTTAACGGCGACAAAAACGAAGTCATACTATGTATGAAAAGCCACTCTGTCGATTTCCTGATAAATTTTGTAAGTAGTCTTTTGAATTTCACAATACAATTTTAACCCACAATTATTAGGTTAAAATCATCGTATCGTTAATCAATTATTAATTATGAGTGGGATTTATTCCACCACAAACCAAGGATTCAATAAATTTTCCTTGTTGTAAACTAATGGTTCGTTGCTGTCGGTATGACGAACAGTTAAGCCCGCTCCTAAAGCAATAGCATGTCCAGCAGCCGTATCCCATTCCATAGTAGGAGCAAAGCGAGGATATACTTCTGCTGCACCTTCAGCAACTAAACAAAGCTTTAAAGAGCTTCCTTTCGAAATCAAATTGATTTCTCCATGTTGTGATTTTAACTGATCTATAAAAGCAGTTGTCTCTTCGCTCATGTGACTACGGCTTGCAACAACCGTAAACACGCGGTCTCCTTTTGCAATGGGTAGCTTATCACTTTTGATAATTAACGAATCAATGAAGTAATCGTTGCCGATCATTTCAACTAATGCATCGATGGAGCAATTTAATTTATAAGCACCAACACCTTCTATCGAAAAATATAAATCGTTAATTACAGGTGCGTATATCACTCCTCCAACTGGAGTCTCATTTTTAATTAATGCAATGTTAACCGTGAACTCTCCATTGCGCTTGATGAATTCTTTTGTTCCATCTAATGGATCTACTAGCCAAAATAAATCCCAGTTCTTTCTATCAGTATAATCAATTGATTTACCTTCTTCACTTAAAACAGGCAGCGCAGTGCTTTCTAAATATTGTACAATGGTAGCGTTAGAACGTTTGTCGGCTTCAGTCAGTGGACTCTTATCGTCTTTCATTTCAACGATAATTTCTCCTTCGTAAACTTTTAAAATTTCTTTCCCTGCGTGTATGGAAGCAACAATTGCTTGCTCAATTAATTTGGTGTAGCTCATCTTAAACAATCATTCCTGCTGCTACAGTTTCGTTGGTAGCTTCATCAATTAAAATAATACTTCCTGTGTGTCGGTTTTTACGATAAGCATCGAAGTAAAGAGGAGCGGTAGTTTTAACATGGACTCTTGCAATATCATTCATCGCAATATCCTTATCTTTTTCATTACGATGCATCGAGTTGATGTCAACTTTATATCGAATTTCTTTTATTACACATCGCGCATCTTTTACTGTATGACGAATGGCATACTTTCCGCCAACCTGTAAATTGTTAGCATTCATCCAGCAAATCATCACATCAAATTCCTGCTCCATGGATGGGACATTGTTTTCACGCACAATCATATCACCACGACTAATATCTACATCTCGGTCTAACGTCATTGTTACCGACATAGGTGCATATGCTTCTGAAATTTGTTCACCAAATAACTCAATCGTTTTTACCTCTGCTATTTCTCCGCTAGGAAGGATTTTTACTTTATCGCCTGGCTTATAAATTCCACTTGCAATTCTTCCTGCGTAGCCTCTGAAATCGTGATATTCGGTTTGTTGCGGACGAATAACATACTGCACTGGGAAACGACAATCGATATGATTTTCATCGCTACCAATATGTAAGTTCTCCAACAAATACATTAATGTTGTTCCTTGGTACCATGGCATATTCGTCGATTTATCTACAACGTTATCACCTTTCAATGCACTAATTGGTAAAAAGTGAACATCTTTAATATCCAACTTCGTCGATAAGTTTCTGTATTCTTCAACTACCTTTGAAAATACTTCCTCAGAATAATCAACAAGATCCATTTTATTCACGCAAATAATCAAGTGCGGAATTTGCAACAACGATGCAATGAATGAATGTCGGATAGTTTGTTCTAAAATTCCTTTACGCGCATCTACTAAAATCAAAGCAGCATTGGCTGTTGATGCACCCGTAACCATGTTACGTGTATACTGAATATGTCCTGGAGTATCAGCAATAATAAACTTACGCTTCGGCGTAGCGAAATAACGATAAGCTACATCAATTGTAATTCCTTGCTCACGCTCTGCTTTTAATCCATCTGTCAATAAACTTAAATCAACGTGTTCAAATCCACGCTGCTGACTTCTCTGTTCAATTGCTTCTAGTTGATCTTCAAAAATTTGTTTTGAATCGTAAAGCAATCGACCGATTAACGTACTTTTTCCATCATCAACACTACCGGCTGTGGTGAACCGAAGTAGTTCCATGTTCATATAACCTTCACTGCTAAAATCGCTCATAATCTAATTCTAAGTCTCTGATTAATTAAAAATATCCTGCTTTCTTTCTGTCTTCCATTGCTGTTTCACTGCGTTTATCATCATGACGTGTTCCTCTTTCTGTTACTCTTGATGCAGCAATCTCATCAATAATTTCAGATAGTGTAGAAGCTGGTGATTCAACAGCACCTGTACATGTCATATCACCAATTGTCCGGAAACGCACTGTTCGTGTCTCAATGACATCACTATTTTTTTTCATGATGTACTCGGAGTTGGCCAACAAAACACCATCTCGAAGAATAATTTCACGCTCATGCGAAAAATATATTTCAGGAATTGCAATTTTTTCTAATTGAATATACATCCATACATCCATCTCTGTCCAATTAGAAAGTGGAAACACTCTGAAGTGCTCTCCCATATGCTTTTTACCATTCAATAACATCCATAGTTCAGGCCGTTGATTTTTGGGGTCCCATTGACCGAATTCATCACGGTGAGAAAAGAATCGTTCTTTAGCTCTTGCCTTCTCCTCATCTCTTCTTGCACCTCCCATGGCAGCATCAATTTTTAATTCTTCTAATGCATCAAGTAAAGTAACAGTTTGTAAAACATTACGACTAGCATTGGGTCCTTTTTCTTCACGCGCTCTTCCTTTGTCGATAGAGTCTTGCACATAACGTACTTCTAATCGAGCACCAATTTCATCCACCATTTTATCTCTGAAAACCAATGTTTCAGGGAAGTTATGTCCGGTATCTACGTGTAATAATGGGAATGGGATTCTTGCAGGATAAAATGCCTTTCTTGCAAGGTGTGTCATGACGATAGAATCTTTGCCTCCTGAAAAAAGCATGGCGGGACGCTCAAACTGTGCGGCTGTTTCGCGGATAACGTATATGGCTTCCGCTTCCAGCTCACGCAAATGATTCAAATGATATTTTATCATAATTTACTAATCTCTATTTTATCTTGAATAAAACTATAAATATTGTTAACGCATTCCTCTAATGAAGCTTTGTCTGAGTGTAATTGAATTTCTGGCTTTTCCGGTTGTTCGAATGGCGAAGAAATGCCAGTAAAGTTTAGGATCTCGCCTTTGCGTGCTTTGGCATACAATCCTTTTACATCGCGTTGTTCGCATACTTCCATCGGACAGTCAACAAAAACCTCAACAAAAGCACCTTCTTCAACTAATGATCTTACTGTTGCTCGGTCCTCTTTGAAAGGAGATATAAATGCTGTGATGACAATGACTCCAGCATCAACAAACAACTTGGCTACTTCTCCAATACGGCGAATGTTTTCTTTTCTTCCTTCCTCTGAAAAGTCGATGTTTTTATTTAGTCCGTGGCGTATATTATCACCATCAAGTAAATATGTCTTAAATCCTCTTTTATGTAATAACTGTTCTAATCCGTCAGCAATTGTACTCTTGCCTGAACCAGATAATCCGGTAAGCCATATAATCAACGGCTTTTGGTTAAGCAGTTGAATTCTATCTGCCTTGCAAATTTTATATTGTTGTTTTATTATGTTAGAGGTGGACATATCTTACCTTTACTAAGGTTTATGTTTCGATTTGCGAATTTCGCCTTTTTTTTCCAAATAATAAATTTTTTGTCTAAGGTAAATCACTCAATTTCAAGATAAATAAAGTATTTGAAAATAACTATTTGCTAGTTTAATTTTTTGAACGGGTATAAACCGACATTGAGCAACGAAATATAAGGTTTGAAACAGAGCGAAAAAAACATGTGATTTTAGGTTATTAATACCTCACTTCATAACTTCGTAATCTGTTTAATATGATGATGAATTTCTTTCCACAAGTCGCTCAATGGAAGTCCAAAATACTTTTTTTTGCACTGATCTTCATTGTGGGATTAGCCTATGCTTCCATCAGGCAGGTGTATTCAATAAAGTCGTCAAAGGTTGTATTTAAATCGGTTGCTGAACTTGAAACGATAACAGCAGAATCTACCGCGCTTACTGGATTGCTTGACCCCAATAATAAGAATTTCGCTTTTTCTATCAGTAATAAAAGTTTTAATGGATTCAACAGTGCCTTACAAAAGGAACATTTCAATGATAATTACATGGAGAGTGATAAGTATCCAACTACCACTTTCACAGGTAGAATAATAGACGATATAGATTTTAAAAAAAGCGGTACCTATATGATACGTGTGAAGGGAATGTTTAAAATTAAAGGTATCACGAAAGAGGAGTTGATAAAAGGAACAATTGATGTTTCCCCTTCAGGACTAAAATTGAACACGAACTTTTCAGTATTCTTGAGTGATTATGAAATTAGAATTCCAAGAATTGTAAACCAAAAAATAGCACCCGAAATTCAACTATCAATACAAGCTAATCTTTTCCTTACTACTATCAAATGAGAAAAATAATTTTAATAGCATTCTTGTTTTTCGTAGGAAGTATCTTTTCAAAGAGAAGTGAAGCCAGCATATCTGAATTCAATAAGGTCTTGCAAGTAGATAAGGAAAATAAAAACTTAAAAATTCAGAATTTACTTCAAGATTATCAGGGGTTTATTTGGGTTGGTACAGATCACGGCTTGTATCAATTTGATGGATTTGATTTTGAAAAGTATATAGCCGATTCTAATAAGTTAAAAGCTTCCATCAGTAGTATTTATCAGGATAAAAGCCAAACGATTTGGGTGGGCACCGAAGAAGGGAAATTATTTAGACGGAGGTCTGATAAATTTAAAGAAGTTTCTACGCCATTTCATTCTTCAGTTAAAGCAATCATTAACTATTCACCAGATGAATTATGGATTGCAACTTATGGAGAGGGAATTTATTCATTTAAAAATGATCAATGGAAAAAAGTGCTATCGGGAGATGCACAATTTATTTATGTAATGGTAATAACTGCTGATAACTCAGTGTTGGTGGGTACAGATATTGGTTTACTTAAATATACCTATGGAAATAAGGTTTATATCATCAACACTAAGAGCGGATTGCCCGAAAATATTGTAAGAGAAATTAAATTACTTAATAATTCTAAAGCAATTTTAGGATTTGAAGAGGCAGGGGTTTATTATATGGATTTAAATAATAACCAATTTGCAAAGCCTGGTAATCTTAGTTCATGGAATTTAGGTTCTGTTAATGAAATTAACTTTAATAATAATGAATGTTGGGTAGGCACAGAAAAGAATGGAATGGTTTCTTTTTCTACATCATATAGTGGACAGGTAAAATTTTATAATTCTACTAACGGATTTGAATATACTAAGATTTCGTATTCCATCTTTGATCGGGAAGGTAATCTATGGATAGCTGCTGATAACAAATTGATTTTTCGTCCAGCAAAAAAAATTGAATTTATTAATAATCAGCAAGGCGATTTCGACGATATTCAAGCTATTACAAATGATCCTGAAGGATTTTTATGGTATGCAAATAAAAATGGATTGTTCAAATTTGATAATAATAATCCTGGTTTTAGCGCTCAGAAAATTAATATTCCAACAATTTCAAAGTTGCACATAATTTCACTATTTCTTGACGATTGGGGTTATTTATGGATTGGGACTTTTGATAATGGTTTATATCGATTAAATACGTACAACAATGAGATTAAAAAATTTGGTTTATCAGATGGGTTAAAGAATGCTAATATTGTTTCTATTCAAGGAAAAGATAATAAAATATGGTTGGCAACATTAGGTGGCTTATCGGAATGTACAATTAATGAAGCAAAAAATAATCCTGGTAGCTTAACCTATACTTTTAAAAGTTTTGGAGGCACAAGCAGTCCTGGGGAAATATTTGTATATGATGTTTTTGTTGATTCAAAAAATAGAGTTTGGTTTGGTACAGATGGTAAAGGATTAAGTTGTGTCGATAGAGGGAAATTTAAGAGTTTCAATACTATTGATAACAAAACGAATATCGTAGTTTATTCAATTACCGAAGATAAAAAAGGGCATATTTGGTTCAGTACTTTAAACCATGGAGTATATCGCTATGATGGAAAAATTTTTTATCACATAGGAATTAAAGAAGGATTGAGAGATAATGAGATTACTGGAGTAATAACAGATTGGCAGGGGAATATTATTGTTGTTCATTCAAAGGGAATTGATAAAATTAACGCTAATACTTTCGAGATTGATTATTTAGGTGCAGAATCTGGTATTGAAAATTTAAATTGTAATTTAAATGCTCTTTGTAATGATGCAAATGGGAATATTTGGATTGGTAAACAAGATGGTTTAATGCGTTTGATTAAATCGCGTTATTCAGAAGTGACTAAACCAACCACTTGTATTCGTAGAATTTATGCTTTTATGAAGCATGGTTTAAGTGCAAAGGATAGTATTTTTGAATACAACCAAAATCAGATTTCATTAGCATTTATTGGGCTTTGGTATGCAAATCCAGAAGCCGTACATTATCGCTATCGTTTAATTGGACTGTCAAATCAATGGATTTCTACAAAAGATAAAATAATAACATTTCCTAACCTTCCACCTGGAAAATATACTTTTGAATTAGAGTCTTCTGTGAACAATCTATTTATTAATCCATCATCAGCCACTTATTCATTTAAAATAAATAAGCCACTAACTAAACAATGGTGGTTTATTTCTTTAATTATTTTTTTAAGTGCTGCAGCATTAATTTGGTATATACGCGACCGTGATATTCGTTTTAGAAATCTGGAAGCGATGAAAAAAGAGAAAATGGAATATCAATATGAAACATTGAAAAGTCAAATTAATCCACATTTTCTCTTTAATAGTTTTAATACCTTAATAACAATTATAGAAGATAACAAAGATAAAGCGGTTGATTATGTAGAAACATTATCTGATTATTTTAGAAGTATGTTAAATTATCGTGATAAAGATGTTATTCGATTAAGTGAAGAATTAGATATAGTAAGTACTTATTTTTATTTACAGCAAAAAAGATTTGGAGAACACCTTTCGTTGAGTATTAATGTTACTTCAAAATACCAAGAAGAGGTTTCTGTTCCTCCTTTATCAATACAATTGTTAGTTGAAAATGCAATTAAGCATAATGCAGTATCGCACGAAACACCGCTAAAAATTGACATTACGATCGATGATAAAAATCAGTTTTTGATTGTATCTAATAATTTAAATCCGAAAAAGAAACATGACCCCTCAACTGGTATCGGATTAAATAATATTTTTAGTCGTTACAAAATATTAACCCAACAAGATGTTACCGTTATCCGAACCGATGAACAATTTATTGTAGAATTACCACTAATTAAAAACAAAATATGAGGATTCTAATTATCGAGGATGAAACGCCAGCGGCAAATCGCCTGGAAAAAATGATTTTGGATTTTGAACCTGATGCAGAAATTACAAGTAATTTAGTAAGTATTGCATCTTCTATAAAATGGTTGAAAGAAAATCCATCTCCTGACTTAATTTTTATGGATATACATTTATCTGATGGAGATAGTTTTGAGATTTTTAATGAGCAGCGGGTTTCATCACCTGTAGTATTTGTGACAGCCTATGATCAGTATGCGTTGGATGCATTTAAAGTAAATAGCATTGACTATTTATTAAAGCCAGTTAAGAAGGAAGATTTATCAAGAGCGATTGAAAAGTACAAACAGAGAGGCAACTCTAATATGCAACAAATGATGGATTTACTAAAGCAAATGAATATTGCGACATCAAAAAAAGATGCGCAGAAGCGAATAGTCATCCGCTATGGCGATACCATAAAAATGGTAGAAATTTTAGAAGTTGCTTATTTCTATACAGAAGATAAAATCAATTTTTTATGTACTAAAGATAATATCCGATATCCAATTGACCAGAATTTAGATGAATTGGAAAAAATGATTGATGGGGATATGTTTTTTAGAATAAACAGGCAATACATTATCAATATAAATGCAATTGATAAAATGCTTGCGTGGTCGAAATCACGAGTTAAGGTAATCTTAAGGCCAGCTTGTGAAAATGAAACGATAGTAAGTACAGAACGTTCTCCGCATTTTAAAGAATGGCTTACTGGAATAAAAAATTAAAATCGTAATAATCCGTTTCAACACTCCAAATAACCCGCTCGGCAACATGCGTGTATCAATTTCAAAAAGTGACATTATCTTTACAGAAAATTTATGTACTATGATTTTAAGGTCAAGCTTTTTTATTTTGATTTTCTCTTTTTTAATCGTGACTTTTAATGCTTGTCAGCATGAACCTTCTGTAACAATAAACGGGAACAATGGGGGTGGGAATGGGAATGGTAACGGTAACAATTCTTTGCCCCCTTGTGACCCGGATACGGTTTACTTTGAGCAGGACATCCTGCCACTTTTCATTTCTAATTGTACAATGTCAGGTTGCCATAATTCAACAACGCATGCCGAGGGAATCGATTTAAGTTCATACGCAGCCGTTATGAGTTCTAATGTATTAACACCTGGTCAAGCGTGGAACAGTGATTTAGTTGAAGCTATCACAGAAACAGACCCGAATAAGATAATGCCACCACCACCAATGCCAGCTTTGCCATCTATTCAAATTAATTTGATTAAGAAGTGGATTAATCAAGGGGCTTTAAATCTGAAATGTGATAATGGCTGTGATACAACAAATGTTACTTTTAATGGAACAATAAAGCCATTAATACAAAATAGCTGTACAGGTTGCCATAATGCTGCCAGTCCCGGTGGAGGATATAACTTAACCAATTATGCCGACGACGCATCTGGAAACCTAGGTGTTCAGTCTTCGGCACTGAATGGTGCACTATCGGGATCTGTAAATCATACTGGTGTATGGTCCAATATGCCAAAAGGAGGCTCTAAGCTACCGCAATGTCAGCTTGATCAAATTAGAATATGGGTAGATGCCGGTGCACCAAATAATTAATAAATTTGCAGAATGAAAATTGTTTATCCTTTACTTTTTATTCTTGCAGTAGTTGGTTTGTCGACAGGTTGTTATTACGATAATGAAGAATATCTTTATGGCACTTGTGATACTAAAAATGTTACATTTTCTAAGGATATTAAACCAATTATCGATGCCAATTGTATTAATTGCCATAATGGTGGTGCGATTGATTTAACAAATTATTCTGGGGTAAAAGCAAAGATAAATGATAGTACTTTATACAAGTCAATTTCTTATTCCTATACAGGAGCTAACTCATCTAAGAATATGCCTTCATCGGGAAAGTTAGATGATTGTTCAATCAACAAAGTAAAGGCGTGGATTGACGAAGGAGCTTTAAATAATTAAAACATGAAAAATAAAAAAGTAATCTATGTTATTTTTGCTCTAACTCTTGTTGCTTTAATTGGCGGGTATGCATATTATTATGTTACCAAAGATGAAGTTGGCTTAGCAGAAACAACAGCCGATTTTAAAATTTCTTGTGATGATATTTTTAAGGAGTTTACAACAAATAAAGATGCATCAATGACAAAATACAGTCGTAAAACGGTAGCATTAAGTGGTAAAGTGGGTTCAGTAGAAAGGGAAGGAGAGAATGTAACTGTTGTTTTTAATACGACTGCAGGTGAAGGTATTATCAGATGTTTACTTGATACCCTTGATGCACCTAAACTGCAGGCAAAAAATGGAGATATGCTAAAACTAAAAGGGTCATATACTGGTTTTGAAGATGATTTAATGTTTGTTTCAGTACCTGAACTTAGTTTTAATCGTTGTGTAATTATGCCAAATTAAAAACCCATTCCCAAACCAATATTATTATGAAAAAAAACTTACTTATTTTATTCTCAGCGGGCTTAGTTATAGCCTTATGTTCAACAACATTATCAGTTAATAGTAGTTCATCAGGAGCTCCATCAGGAAAAGCAAATGACCCAGCTTCGGGCTCGGCAAATTGTACAGACTGTCATAGTGGAATAGCTACTAATGCAACCGCAGCGCAAGCATCAATTACCTCAACTATCCCTGCAGCAGGATATACTCCTGGATCAACTTATACTATTACTGCAACTGTTAATTTCACGGGCCGTTCTAAATTTGGATTCCAAATAAGTCCGCAAAATGCAACAGGGGCTTTATTAGGAACTTTAATTAATACAAGTACCCAAACAAAATTAGTGGGAATTAGTAAATATGTTACGCATACCACTTCAGGAAACTCGGGTTCAAATACAAAATCATGGACATTTGATTGGACTGCTCCAGCAGCAGGTACTGGTGTTGTTACATTTTATGGATCATTTATGGCTGCCAATGGTGATGGTGGAACAAGTGGTGATATTGTTTACAAAACTTCCTACGCTGTTTCTGAAGCCGTGGCAAGCGGAATAAATGAAGTAGAAGCTAATACCAATGCATTAACCGTTATTAATTTAAAGAATGCACTGCAAATTTCCTATAATGCACAATCTGCAGCAACTGCTAACGTTGAACTTTATACTTTGAACGGAACCATTGTTAGCACCACTTCATATGAACAACAAAATGCTGGTACTGTAAATTTAAACGTTGATGTAAAAGATGGTTTGAATACAGGAATTTATATCATTAAAGTTCAGCAAGGGACACAAGTATTAACAAAGAAATTAGCTTTAGTATTTTAATTTTTAATAGTAATTAACCATGAAAAAAATTCTTTTATCTTTAATGCTGTTGGCTGGATTAAATGTCTGTGCACAGGATACACTTTCAACTAATAATGCGGTAATAAACTTTGATGCTACCTCTGCCGGATCTCCCGAAAAAATTGAGGCCATCAGTAAGCAAGTAAAAAGCAAGTTAGTAGTTAAAACGGGTGATTTTGTTTTTGCTATTCAAATGCAATCCTTTGAATTTGAAAAGGCATTGATGAAAGATCATTTTAATGAAAATTATGTTGAGAGTACAAAGTATCCAAGAGCAACATTTAAAGGAGTTATTCTGGATGTTGCGAAAGTTAACTTTACAAAAGATGGAAAGTATCCTATTGTTGTAAAAGGTATAATGGATATGCATGGGGTGAAAAAGGAAGTTACTGCAAACGGTACTTTAGTAATTGCTGGCGATAAAGTGTCAGCTTCGTCAAATTTCAAATTATTACTTTCAGATTTTACTATTGAAGTCCCTCCAGTAGTTGGCGATAAAGTAGCTAAGCAGGCTACTATTACTGTAAATGCTACATACAACAAAAAGTAATTTGAATGAACTGTTACCAACTAAATAAGTTTCTGTTATTAATTGCACTGGTGATTGTATCATCATCTTATGTAGTTGCACAAGACGATCTGTTAGGGTCATTAGAAGACGAAAAAGCACCTCGCGTATTTGAACGTAATGCTTTTAAATCTACCCGAGTAATTACAGCACAATCAATGGAGCAATTGTCGAAAGGAGTACTTGATTTTCGAATTCTGCATCGCTTCGGAAGAGTAAATAGCGGGGCATATGATGCATTCGGATTTGATCAAGCAACTATTCGACTTGCACTGGATTATGGTATTACCGATCGTTTAACAGTTGGTATCGGACGAAGTAGTAATAAAAAGGAAATAGATGGCTTTATAAAATATCGTCCTATCTGGCAATCAAACGATGGCTGGCCTTTCTCCGTTCTCTTAACTTCAGGTTTCGTAAAAGATGGTTTAAAGTGGGCTGATCCTAACCGTGATAATTATACGTCGTCAAGATATTCTTATTTTCATCAGGTTTTGGTTGGAAGAAAATTCTCTGATGCCTTCTCCTTGCAATTAATGCCAACGTTAGTACATCGTAATCTTGTCCTTACAGAGGAAGATAATAATGATATAATTAGCATTGGAGTGGGGTCGCGCTTGAAATTGAGTAATCGTCTCGCCCTAACGGTAGAGTACTTCCGTCATATTACGGATTTGCCAACGGGTTATTATGATCCATTATCAATTGGATTTGATATTGAAACTGGAGGTCACGTATTCCAATTACATTTTACCAATTCTTTAGGAATGAATGAGCGTTCGTATTTAGTGGGAACGGATGGTCAATGGTCAAAAGGTGATATTCATTTCGGATTTAATATTTCTCGTGTTTTCACTATCTCAAAACCAAAAGAGTTTCGCAAGAAAAAAGAATGAGCAATTTTATAGAACGAAAAAGGGGCAGTCTCGTTTAGATCGCCCCTTTTTTATTTGGTATATCTTTAAGCAGATGGCGCCTTCTTGAAATATTGCATAATCTTACTCGCTGGTTTTAAAAAACGAGTGAAAATTCCTGGTTTAATTCCATTTAGCTTCCATGCCATTTTGTCCTCAAGATTTGCTTTTAAGCGGACAAAGAAACTTACATTACTAGCACCGCCCATTCTCATCTTAACAACTACTTTCGGTAAATAAGCTAACTTGATTTTATTTTTATGAATCATGCGTAACATTAATTCATAATCGGCCGACAAACGTAATGTTGTATTGAATACGCCGTAGCGTTCATAACATTCCTTTTTGACAAAAAATGTAGGGTGCGGCGGCATCCAGCCATTTAAAAAATCACCCTCTTCGTAATCGCCCGACTCCCATGTTCTTGTTATTTTATCGATATCGTTTCTATCAACAAAAACTAAATCGGCATACACACCTTCAGCCCCAGGATTTTTTTCAAACGTTTTTACGATGTCACTGATAACGTGATTCGATGCATATAAATCATCTGAGTGCAACATCCCAACAATATCTCCTGTTGCTAAACCAATACCTTTATTCAAAGCATCGTATAAGCCTTTATCTTTCTCAGAAACAATCTTTGTGATTTTATCTTTGTATTTATCTACTATTTGCAATGTGCTGTCTTTCGACTTCCCATCAATAATTAAATACTCAATATTGGGGTAATCCTGGTTAACAACCGACTTCAACGTGTCTTCTACAGTTGCAGCACTATTATAGGTAATGGTAATTATTGATACTTTCATTTTGTTGGTTTGGCTATAAAACGACACGTTCTCTAACTTTTTGAGCAGGGTTGCCCTTATACATCGTGTAAGCTTCTAGGGTTTCAGTTGCAACGGATGATACCGAAAGGATTGCATGAGTCTTAAGTGTTACCCCAGGACAAACAATCGATAATGCACCTACCCAGGCTCCATCTTCAATGGTGATAGCTCCAGTGATTAAGTCGAATGTTTCTTTTTTATAGTTATGATTACCGCATAATAACATGGCTCCCTGACTTAAGCAGCAATTCTTCCCGATTGTCACCTGCGCTAAATTATCAATCCATACCCGCTCGCCAACCCATGTATAATCGCCAATACTCAGTAGCCATGGATACTTGATATTTACACCTTGCTTAATGACAACTCCTTTTCCAATCTTTGCCCCAAATAGTCGAAGTAAAAAAACTTTTAATTTACCAAAAGGATTCAGAGGGTTTATTAAAAACAAAGCGTTTACAATATACCAAAGTGCAATTTTAATTTTGCCAGAACCTGGATTGTACCAATCGTTATTGTATTTTGATAAATCAGTTTGCTTCATCACGCGAATAGTTTTTTATTTTGTTCAACACCTTCTTTATTATCGAATATTTGTTGTGCAAAGGTAAGCGCTCCTTGACTATATTGATTAAACTCTTCCTGATTCCAACTACAAGCTTTCACCATTGCATTCATAATTTCATTTTCCTTGTTTAATGCAATATCCCATCCCGCATTTTTTTCTACTAGATTTTTCCAGATGGTTTGATCTGAAATTAAAACGGGACAACCAGCAGCCATGCTCTCTACTATTGAATGTCCGTAGTTTTCATTAAAAGTAAGTAAAACACTTAAATGATAACGACTCATTGCATCAATTACAGCAGTATTTTCTAAAACTCCTTTATAATTAACTTTTACATGCGATGGCATTGTTTGAATTAATGCATTACATTCATTCCAATAGGCTTCTTCTTCAATGGGTCCGTAAATATCAAACTCAATTGAATTTCCTGAAGGTATTTTAGTGAGTAGCTTTAATGTCCCCAACAAATTTTTCTTCTGAGAAATTCGTGAAAGGAAAAACATTTTTAAGCTTCCTTTATTTTTAATGCGCTCTACAAAATCTAACTTTCGTGGTTCAACAAGGTCAATCGCTACATGTACTTTTGCTCTTCTTCCAAATTGTTGTTGAATTTCTTTTTCTTCGGATGTTGAACTCGCATGAAAGGTAATTCCATTATACAAGCCCATCATTTTTGTGGTCAACAAATAGGATTTTTTCTTTAGCGCTTTAATTTTTAATGCTCCTTTGCCCAGCATTCCACGAGGTGCTAAAATAACAGTTCTTCTAGGTAAAAATTTTTTTCGAATAGTCAGTGGAAGGTAAGTAAAGAAATAAGAAAACATCGAATTCAAATAGAGTATATCCGCTTGCGCTTCAAACATTACTTTTTTCAAATGTTGCTTGGTTCGCTTTTCTTGCGAAATATAATACACATGACTTCCATCTTTTAATTTAATCCATGTGTCAAGTTGTACTCCTGTATAAGGCGCATCTGCATGTAAGTCGCGATCACTTGTCACAATATAAAAATCATATACTTCTTTTAAATGTCCAGCCATTGCAGCCACCGAACGAATTTGTCCGCCTGCTTTATAGCCAGGTAAATACCAATCTACAAATACCAGTATTTTCTTTTTGCTCATGATTTAATTAATTGTAATAGTGTTTCTGACCACTTTTGAGGAGTGTTTGAATTTCCTTTTGCATGACTTTTATGCATCATAGAAATTAATGTAGCATCATCATTATTGATAATTTTAAGTATCGCTTCTTTTAAGGATGCTTCATTTTTTGGTTCGCAATAAAAGCCGTTTTCATTTTCTGTCAGAAACGCTGTCGCTGCGCTTGTGGTAGTACTGCAAACAAGCGGATAACCAGCGAGTGCATACTCTTGAACTACAACACCCCAATGCTCATAATGCGTTGGAAGTATGAATACGCCAGTATCATTAATTGTAGAGGATAATTGATCAGGCTGTACAAATCCAACATTTTTTATGAATGATTTTTTTGGAAAATTTTCTTCGAGATGTCCTTTGCCTAAGCAATGCAATTCCCATCCCTTTCTTTCTTCGTCAGTTAAATT
>JBKCGZ010000067.1:0-3449 GCA_046303115.1 Bacteroidota bacterium
ACAAAAAATTGCATTTCCATTTGCTCAAATTCACGCATGCGGAAAATAAACTGACGTGCTACAATTTCATTACGAAATGCTTTTCCTGTTTGTGCAATTCCAAAAGGAATTTTCATTCGTCCTGTTTTTTGAACATTTAGAAAGTTAACGAAAATCCCTTGTGCTGTTTCTGGTCGTAAGTAGATTGTATTTGAATCATCTGTTACCGAACCAAGCTGTGTACTGAACATTAAATTAAACTGACGAACGTCGGTCCAGTTGCGCGTACCGCTTATCGGACAAACAATTTCAAGGTCAAGAATAATTTGTTTTACTTCTTCGAGGTTATTATCGTTTAATGCTGTTTTAAAACGGGTATTAATCTCATCAATCTTTTTTTGATTTTCTATCACACGAGGATTCGTAGAACGGAACATCGATTCATCAAAATTTTCGAAACGAGCTTTGGCTTTCTCTACGTCCTTTTGAATCTTTACTTCAATCTTCGCAACATATTCTTCAATCAACACATCAGCACGGTAACGCTTTTTAGAATCCTTATTATCAATTAATGGGTCATTGAAAGCATCTACGTGTCCTGAAGCTTTCCAAGTTGTTGGATGCATGAAAATCGCAGCATCAATCCCCACAATATTTTCGTGCAATTGCACCATCGATTTCCACCAGTAATCGCGAATGTTTTTCTTCAGCTCTGCACCCATCTGTCCGTAATCGTATACGGCACTTAATCCGTCATAAATTTCCGACGATTGAAAAATAAATCCGTATTCTTTAGCATGGCTGATTACATTTTTAAACTGCTCTTCGCCACTTACCTTTTTTACTTGAATATTGCTCATGTGACAAAAATAATAAATGAAATAAGACGGAAGTATTTTAATGAGCTAATTTGATTCTCTCTTCGATTCCGTGTATAAAATTATTTAGTCATTATCATTGATGATTTTACTTGTTGTAATCGAATAAAATTAAATCCATATTTTAAAGTTAATCAGATAAAAAATAGCTTTTTTCGCACTCCAGCCGTGCGATATCTGAAGTAAATACTTCAGATTTGGCTCCTCCTTTTTTCTCCAGCAAAAAAAGTAGGCAAAAATGCCGCCGCTGTAAAATAATTGCGGAGTTGCCTACTGTCGCAACGGAAATAATCGAACTCGCCATGTAGAAAAAGCCCTACACGGCTCAAACACCGCTTATTTCTTATCGTTGCTTAATTCGGCACCTTCATCCGCAATTATTTTAAGGCGGAAGCTTTAGTTAAAATTTTTGTTTAACGCAATTTTACCTTCGACAAAACCGAATAAACTGAGGCCGTTTTTTACCTTAATTGAAATTAAACCAGCAAAAAGTTAACATAAACAAATCGACAGCGTACTTAACGGATAAGTAATCGCTGTCGATTAAAATTGTTTTATTTATTCGATGACTAAAACTCTTCGTCGAATTTTACCTCTTGCTGTTCTTGAGTTTTCCCAACACCAGCTTTAGTATACTCAGAAACACGCTTTTCAAAAAAGTTAGTTTTCCCTTCTAAAGAAATAGCCTCCATAAAATCAAAAGGGTTTTCACTGTTAAAGTGTTTAGGACATCCTAAGCTCACTAATAAACGATCTGCAACGAACTCGATGTATTGTGCCATCAAACGAGCATTCATTCCGATTAAGTCAACTGGTAAAGCATCAGTAACAAACTCCTGCTCAATTTTCACTGCATCAACAATCATTTTATTAATGTCTTCCTGAGGAAGTTGGTTCTTTAACATGCTATATAATAAACATGCGAAATCACAATGCAAACCTTCGTCGCGAGAAATAAACTCATTCGATGTTGCTAAACCTGGCATTAAACCACGCTTCTTCAACCAGAAGATAGAACAGAAAGATCCACTGAAGAAAATTCCTTCCACCGCAGCAAATGCTACTAAGCGCTCTGCGAACGTTCCGTTTTCAATCCAACGTAATGCCCAATCCGCTTTTTTCTTTACACAAGGAACTGTTTCAATTGCGTTAAACAATCTCGACTTTTCATTATTATCTTTTACATAGGTATCGATTAATAGAGAATACATTTCTGAGTGAATGTTCTCCATCATAATTTGAAAACCATAGAAACAACGCGCTTCAGGTAATTGCACAGCGTTCATCATGTTCACTGCTAGGTTTTCATTTACGATTCCATCACTTGCTGCAAAAAAGGCAAGGACATTCGTAATGAAATGCTTTTCACCTTCGTTCAGTTTTTCCCAATCTTTTAAATCGGCAGAAAGATCCACCTCTTCTGCAGTCCAGAAACTATTTTCTGCTTGCTTATACATTGCCCAAATTTTATCATACTTAATTGGGAATAGTACAAAGCGATCTTTGTTTTCTTTTAATAAGATTTCATCATGGGTAAAATCTGTAGCCATATTATTTAATTTTTAGATGAATAAATTTTGTTGAAGTAGTTGTACAAAGCAACTAATAGCAAATGATTTTAACAATTGTTCTTGTTCCTACTTTTTAACATTCACAGCTTTGTTATGAACAAATGAAAAGTCGCTAAAAAGTTTTTTTTGAAACCTGTTTTTTTTGAAATTTTTTTAACAACAAAAAAGGATGCCGATTAAAGCATCCTTTCTTTGTTGAGTTGATTTTTAATTATCCTAAATAAGCCTTCAATAACTTATTGCGGGAATTCTGACGTAATGTCTTAATCGCTTTTTCTTTAATCTGACGAACACGCTCAGAAGTTAAATCGAATTTTTCTCCAATTTCTTCTAATGATAATCCGTGCTGAATTCCGATTCCGTAGAACATTTTGATGACATCTTGTTCACGTTCTGAAAGGGTAGCTAATGAACGATTGATTTCTTTTTGTAATGATTCATTTAACAAACCAAAATCAGCTCCGATACTATCGCCATTTTCTAATACATCTAATAAAGTACTGTCCTCACCTGAAACTAAAGGAGCATCCATCGAAACATGCTTTCCTGGCATTTTCATCGTATTCATTACTTTATCCATTGGAAGATCTAGGATGGCACTAAGCTCTTCTGCACTTGGCTCTCTTTCAAACTTCTGCTCTAATTCAGAGAATGCCTTTTTCACCTTATTGGCTGCACCTAACTGATTTAAAGGAAGACGAACGATGCGAGCTTGCTCCGCTAATGCCTGCATAATTGATTGACGAATCCACCATACAGCATAAGAAATGAACTTGAATCCGCGGGTCTCATCAAACTTTTTAGCTGCTTTAATTAACCCTAAATTACCTTCATTGATCAAATCTGGAAGACTAAGTCCTTGAGTTTGATACTGTTTTGCCACCGATACTACGAAACGAAGATTGGCACGAACTAATTTTTCCAGCGCACGTTGATCTCCCTGACGAATACGACGGGCTAATTCTACTTCTTCTTGTGCTGTGATTAATTCTTCCTTACCGATTTCTTGTAAATACTTCTC
>JBKCGZ010000068.1:0-8653 GCA_046303115.1 Bacteroidota bacterium
GAATCTTGCATATGATTCCATCGAACAAAGAAACCTTTTTCTGTTCGGTAATCAGGTAATTCTTTCTGACTTACTTTCGTATATGAATAATTTAGCGAAACATTTCCTGAATAATGATAACGATTGTTGTAATTTGAAAAAGCATTTAATCGGTAACTACCTCTCGAATAAATATCACCTGTAAGTGCTAAATCAAAATAATCACTAAGTCCAAAGTAATAACCTCCATTTGTAAGAAATACTCCAAGCTGAACAGATTGTCCGTATGCAGGAATTAAAATACCAGATGTACGCGCTTTTTTATTTGGAAAAAATCCAAAAGGAATTGCAAATGGTGTAGGTACATCGCCTATTACTAATTCGGCAGGTCCAGTTACTATTTTATTGTCGGGAATAACCTTGATTTTTGAACTCGCTATATAATAATGAGGTTGCTCCGCCTCGCAGGTAGTATAGTAACCATGCTTAATGTAGGTAGTATTATCAGATTCTTTTTTTACGGTAGACCCATGAATATAACTATCACCTTGCTGAGTTGTTATTTCAGTAATGCGTCCCCGTTTTGTATCAAAATTATAACGGATACTATCTGATTTAAACTCATCATTATTTTGTTTGAATATTGGATAGCCAACAGGATTACCAATGCTATCTTTTGTTCCGCAAGCGAATAAATTTCTATTCCCAAAATTTAGTTCAATAAAATCGGCTTTAAGGTCAATATCTTCGTAAACGATATGCGCTTTACCGTACATATATACCTTTTCTTTCTCGAGGTCATAAACAATTGAATCGACAGCTTCGTATTTGACCTTCGATTTTAAATCAGCAGCAGTTTGTATTGAATCAACAGAAACACTATCAATGTCAGTAATCAAAGCGTTAGAACTATCCGTTTGTGCGAATAAATTATTGCCTATAGCCAGAAAGAAACACACGAAAAGCCAACATTTTAGCGTTGATAAGTTGTAAGATTTAATACGAAATTGCTGTTGCATTCCTATTCTAAGCACTTAATTTTGTTATGCAAAGTTACTCATTCCATGATGAAACGGATATTTACGCTTTTATTTACTTTTTATTTTTCTGTATTTTCTTGTTTATCAGATGTACCGGGAAAGAAAACGGGATATAAAATACGTACAATCGTTATTGATGCGGGCCATGGAGGACATGATACAGGTTGCTTGGGTTCTGATTCCAGAGAAAAAGAAGTAGCACTACGAATAGCATTAAAACTTGGAAAGCTTATAGAATCGAATTGCCCAGATGTAAAAGTTATTTATACTCGCAAAACAGATGTATTTATTCCTTTAATCGAGAGAGCGAACATTGCTAATCGTGCGAAGGCAGATTTGTTTATTTGCATCCATTTAAACTCAGGACCTAAATCAGCATTTGGAGCGGAGACCTTTGTAATGGGTTTACATAAAACCGAAGATAATTTAAGTGTAGCTAAGCGAGAAAATGCGGCCATCTTGTTAGAGGATAATTATCAAAAGAATTACGACGGATTTGATCCTAGCTCACCAGAAGCAAATATTATTTTTTCTTTATATCAAAATCAGTTTATGACGCAAAGCTTGAACTTTGCTGCTAAAATTCAAAAGCAATTTAAGGATAATTCTAAGCGATATAGTCGTGGAGTAAAACAAGCTGGATTTTTAGTATTGTATAAAACAGCGATGCCTTCAGTTCTGATAGAAAATGGATTTTTAACCAATGATAATGATCAACGATTTTTAGTTAGTGATGCTGGCCAAGCAAGTATGGCCTCATCCATTTACAGAGCATTTAAATCGTATAAATCCGAATTGGAAACCGGAATCGTTAGTAATGATAAAATCGAGGATCAAGATAATTTTGGAGAGGGGAAGTCCGATACTAATAAGAACGACCAAATAGTTACGACCAACACTTCGTTTATAGACCCTAAGACGGATACAGAAGATAATTCTTCAGTAAAATCGGTGGATACCACAAAAACGGTTCAATCCGATAAAAAGGACACCGGAAATGCTAAGACCGATCTTCCAAAAGAGAAAGTTACCACCACCACTAATGCAACCGATAATAAATCAACCACTAAGTCTGATGTTGATTATTCTAAACTAGCTTTCATAACAGTACAGGTAGGTGCAGTAAAAGAAGGTGGCGCAATTTCTCCAAAAATAAAGGATCTTAAAACTGTTTTTAATATCACTTTTGAAGATGGGTACACTCGATATTTTGTTGGTCACTTTTCTACGATTGCGGATGCTAAAGTCCGTCTTGAAAAACTAAAAGATGCGGGTTTTAAAGATGCATTTTTAGTGGCTTATGATCATCTAGTGAAGGTTAAGTGCTCTGAAGTTCAGAATAAAAAGTAGTTTTTCTTCTGATAATGGATGTATTTATTTATAGATTTAATCAACATTTTTTTGCTTAAAAATAACTTTCAAATTCAAATTTTGTTTGCTTGAATATTATTACTTTGCAAGAGTTGAAAATTATTGATTATGATAGCTAATATTCTGTTTGTTTTACTGCTGATTGCTGGTGTAGGATTGTTTACTAAAAAAATCAGATCAGTTATTCGAAATATTAAATTGGGGCAGGATTTAAATCTTAGTGACCGTCCGATGGAACGGTTACAAACAATGATACGCGTTGCCCTTGGTCAATCAAAAATGGGTAGCAGACCAGTTGCTGCGTTTTTTCATGTGATTTTATATGTTGGATTTATCATCATCAATATTGAAGTTGTTGAGATAATAATTGATGGTGTTTTCGGAACACATAGAGTACTTTCATTTTTAGGTGGCTTTTATAACTTTCTAATTGGCTCGTTTGAATATTTAGCTTTTTTAGTTTTGATAGCTTGTTTTGTTTTTTTATCGAGAAGAAATGTTTTAAAGTTAAAGCGTTTCCACATGAAGGAAATGACAAGGTGGCCAAAGTCGGATGCGAATATTATCTTGATTACGGAAATATTTTTAATGTCGGCTTTTTTAATCATGAATGCCTGCGATTTTCAATTACAAACATTACACGCAGAACATTATTTTAAAGGTGGTGTTGTAGGAGCATTTCCAATTTCATCATACTTGATTTCTTTTTTACCTTCTGATGTATCGACTTTAGAATTTATTGAACGCTTTTGCTGGTGGTTTCATATCATCGGAATTTTAGCGTTCTTAAACTATGTTCCTTATTCAAAGCATTTTCATATTATGCTTGCGTTTCCAAATACGTATTACAGTAAGCTTTCTCCAAAAGGTCAGTTTACGAATATGGAAAGCGTAACCAACGAAGTGAAATTAATGCTTGATCCAAGTGCCACACCAACACCTGCTGATGCTCCTCCTGCCCGATTTGGTGCTAAGGATGTGCAAGATTTAACCTGGAAACAATTAATGGATGCTTATTCATGTACTGAATGTGGTCGTTGTACATCTGTTTGTCCCGCAAACATCACTGGCAAATTACTTTCGCCTCGTAAAATTATGATGGATACGCGTGACCGTTTGGAAGAGGTTGGAAAGAATATCGATCAGCATGGTGCTGATTATAGTGATAACAAAGCTTTATTAGGTAATTATATTTCTGAAGAAGAATTATGGGCCTGCACAAGTTGTAATGCATGTACAGAGGCTTGTCCTGTGAATATAGATCCTCTATCGATTATTATTGATATGAGAAGATATTTGGTCATGGAACAATCGACAGCTCCTGCTGAATTACAAGGAATGTTTGCAAAGATTGAGAACAATGGAGCTCCTTGGCAGTTCCCTGCTTCAGATCGTATGAATTGGACAAAAGATGAAAATTAATTAACCACTGCAATAAGAAAATGGAAAAATTAGTTGTACCAACAATGGCCGATATGATGGCCAAAGGAGAAAAACCGGAAGTATTATTTTGGGTGGGTTGTGCTGGAAGTTTTGATGATCGTGCCAAAAAGGTAACTAAAGCAGTCGCTAAAATTTTACAACATTCAGGAGTTAGTTTCGCAGTATTGGGAATGGAAGAAAGTTGTACTGGTGATCCTGCCAAGCGTGCCGGACATGAATTTCTTTTTCAGATGCAGGCAATGAGTAATGTAATGGTTCTTAACGGATATGAAGTAACGAAGATTGTTACTGCTTGTCCGCATTGTTTCAACACAATTAAAAATGAATATCCTTCTCTTGGAGGAAATTATGAGGTGGTTCATCACTCGCAATTATTGCAACAGTTAATTGATGCTGGTAGACTGAAAGTAGAAGGTGGTTCTTTCAAAGGCAAGAAGATAACATTCCATGATCCATGTTATTTAGGAAGAGCAAATGGCGAATATGAAGCACCTCGTTCAGTAATTCAAAAATTGGATATTTATTTCACTGAAATGAAACGCAGTCGCGCTAACGGATTATGTTGCGGTGCTGGTGGCGCACAGATGTTTAAAGAGCCGGAGAACGGGAATAAAGACATCAACATTGAACGTGCAGAAGAAGCTTTAGCATTAAACCCTGAAATAATTGCTGTAGGTTGTCCGTTTTGTATGACAATGTTATCAGATGGCGTTAAGAATTTCAACAAAGAACACGAAGTACAAGTTAAGGATATAGCAGAAATGATTGCGGAAGCAATTGATATAAATTAAGAATGGATAATCAATCAGGATACAAGCATTTCATTGAAGAAGTAGGAAATATTTCTGCTTTCACATGGAAGTTTTTCAAAGCTTTTTTTAATCGTAAACAAGAATGGAAAGAGATTATCCGTCAGTGTTACATCATCGGTTATCAATCAATGCCATTAGTAGGAATCACTGCTTTTATTATGGGATTGGTATTAACAGTTCAATCTCGTCCTACCCTAGAAGAATTCGGAGCCGTTAGCTATTTACCAGCCATGGTGGCTTTATCTGTAGTTCGTGAAATTGGTCCTGTAGTAACAGCATTGATTTGTGCTGGTAAAATTGGATCTAGCATTGGTGCTGAATTAGGATCTATGCGAGTGACGGAACAAATCGATGCAATGGAAGTGTCAGGAACGAATCCGTTTAGGTATTTAGTTGTAACACGTGTAACTGCTTGTATTTTTATGCTTCCTGTTCTAGTGGTTGTAGCAGATGGGATTTCTTTGTATGCGTCTTATTTAGGTGTTAACTTAAAAGGAGTTTTAACCTGGAATTTATATTACCATCAGGTATTTGAATCATTATCATTCTCCGATATTTTACCCGCTTATATCAAAACCTATTTTTTTGGATTAGCAATTGGTATAATTGGATGTTATAAAGGATATAATTCAAACAAAGGAACAGAGGGTGTTGGAATAGCCGCGAATTCTGCTGTAGTTGTTTCGTCGTTGGTTGTATTTATTATGGATTTAATTGCAGTGCAAATTGCAGATATGTTAGGATATACATAGTCATGAAAGAGGAAGCAGTAGTTGTAACTAATAACCTTGTAAAGTCGTTTGGGAAAAATCATGTCCTGAAAGGATTTAACATGGAGTTACATAAAGGGGAGAATTTAGTTGTGCTTGGTAAATCGGGATCAGGTAAATCGGTTTTGATTAAATGTATGGTTGGACTTTTATATGCAGATAATGGAAGTGTAAAAGTATTCGGACAAGAAGTAGCTGATTTATCCGTTAGTGAATTAGATGAATTAAGGACACGAATTGGATTCTTATTTCAGAGCAGTGCCTTGTATGATTCCATGACAGTGAGAGAAAATTTAGAGTTTCCTTTAAAGCGACACCTTCCAAAATTAAATCAGAAAGAAGTGGATGATTTAGTAATGGAAGCTTTAGCAAACGTTGGATTAGAAAGAGCAGTTGACTTAATGCCATCTGAATTATCGGGTGGTATGAGAAAGCGAATTGGATTAGCAAGGACATTGATATTAAAACCTGAAATCATGTTATACGATGAGCCAACAACTGGTTTAGATCCTGTAACGAGTAGAGAAATCAGTAATTTAATTTTAGAAATCCAAAGTAATTATAAAACATCTTCCATCATTATCACACATGATATGGACTGTGCAAGAACAGTTGCCAATCGTGTAATAATTCTAATTGATGGAGAACGTTATGCAATGGGAACGTTTGATGAATTAATGAAATCAGACGACCCACAATTAAAACCATTCTTTGCAGCATTATGAAAAATAAATATTCAAATTTTAAGCTTGGTATATTCGTAACAGTTAGTCTAGTATTATTAATTGTTTCCTTATACTACATTGGAAATAAAAAACATTTGTTTTCAAAAACCACAACTATCCATGCCGTATTTCATAGCATTGATGGATTAAGAGCAGGAAATAATGTTCGATTTGCCGGTATCGATATTGGAAATGTAAGCGCTGTTAAAATCGTGAATGATTCTACAGTGATTGTTTCAATCCAAATTGAAGAAGACTCCAAACGATTTATTTGTAAAAATGCAGTGGCTGATGTTGGCTCTGACGGTTTAATGGGAAATAAACTAGTAAACATCAATCCGAATGAAGTACCTGCCCCTCCTATCGAAAACAATGATACCATTCAATCAATAACACCAATTGCAAGTGATCAGATGATTCGCACATTAAATAACACGAATAACAATGTACTTGATATTACAAACGATTTAAAGAGTATCACCAAACGTATCAACTCAAGTAATGCGCTATGGTCGTTGTTATCTGATACCGGAGCCGCTAACCAATTATTGGCAACAATAGATCGACTAGAATCAACTGCTAATAATGCAAATCGTCTATCTTCTGATGCCTCTCAGATTGTAAAGGATATTAGAGCTGGAAAAGGTAGTGCTGGAAAATTATTAGTTGAAGATTCTATTGCTAATGAAATGGAAGGATTATTAAGTAAATTAAACGATGCTTCAGATACAGCTAAATTAGCTTTACATCATATGCATGAGTTCATGAAAGACTTAAATATGACTCCAGGATCTTTAGGTGTTTTAGCAAGAGATACAGTGATGGCTAATGATATGAAATCGATGATGTTTAACCTCAAAGAAAGTACGCATCATTTAGATGAAAACATGAAAGCCTTACAGGGAAATGTATTCTTTAGAAAGTACTTTAAGAATCAAGAGAAGAAAAAGAAAGCTGGAAAGTAAAGTATTAATTTAGCATTTCTATTCAATACACTTATCAAAAGATTGTTAACTGTATTCATTTCTTCGGACTTACTTGACGCAACAAATAACGTTAATCCAGCTAGGGCGTCGTTACTGATTATTGATTTTTTATCTGATAAATAAAGTAATTTGTTTCTATCTAAAAAGAGAAGAAAACAAGCAGCAGCAATTCGTTTATTACCATCTACAAAAGCATGGTTTTTTACAATTAAGTACAATAACATCGCAGCCTTTTCTTCTATTGAAGGATATAGATCTAAACTTCCAAATGATTGTTTAATTTGATTGATTGAACTTTCAAAGCTAGCATCTTTAATTATCCCAAAAACTTCAGAATTGAACTCTGATTTTAATTGATTTATTAGCTGAAGGTACTCTTGTTTTGAGGGATAAATTATATTTTCTACATGGATTCCTTTTTTATCTAATGATTCATGGTCATAATCATCTAATAACTTTAATCCTAAATTAAACTGGTGTAACCATTCGTAACTATGGTCATCATTAGTTTTCTCCTCAATGACCCTACTGAGAATCCTTATACCGTCTTGTAAAATTTGAATTTCTTTATTTTTTCGTTCTAGCCTTTTTTCATTTAATGCATATCCCTGAATTAAATAATCCCTCAATCTTTGGGTTGCCCATTGACGAAATTGTGTCCCTTGTTTAGAGTTTACACGATACCCTACTGATAAAATTACATCTAGGTTAAAATACTCAACATAATAAACTTTGCCATCATTGGCAGTTGTTGCATTTTTTGCAACAACTGAATTCCTTATTAATTCTTCACTCTCGAATATATTCTTTAAATGCCTGGAAATAACAGATTTATCTTTATTAAACAACTTAGAAATCTGATTTAAATTCAGCCAAAATGTTTCTCCTTCATATTGAACATCAATTTGAGTTTCACCATTGGAAGAATTATAAATTATTATTTCACTTGACATATTTCCTCACCCAAAAAAGGAGTGCGAAAATAACACTGAATGAAAAAATTAGTATAAAACAAATGCCCAGGATATTAAATTCCTGGGCATTTGTTGATAAAATCGTTAGTACTAATTATCGAGGCATTAATTTTCTAGTAACCAAATATATCTTCCAATTTCAACATCTCTATCTTGCCATATTTGCCTAACTCTTCCATATTTAATTTATCTTTTTTACCTAAGACAACTAAGGTATACGTCATCGGTTTGATTTTTTGCAATTGGAAGTTATTTACATCAGTTAAAGTCATTCCTTTAATTCCATCGTAAATGTTTTTTCTATAGTCGTAGTTAATACCCAATTTTTCATTCGAATGATAACTTGATAATAAACTACCTTTTGTAATTCTTGTTGTTTCTAACTGCTGAATTGCACCTTCTTTTGCATTAGTAAATCCCTTTTCATTTAAAGGCATGTCGCGAAGCAATTCCATCATTCCAGCAGATGCTTCAGGTAATTTATCTACTTGAGTTCCGATGTAAGCCGTATTAAAGAATGATCTTTCTTTTAATCCTGGAGTTGTATAACGAG
>JBKCGZ010000069.1:0-2575 GCA_046303115.1 Bacteroidota bacterium
GGTGTATCAGGAAGATGTGATTAAAGTGGCGCATCACTTTGCAGGATTGGATTTATCAGAGGCGGATGTCTTGCGCAGAGGTATGAGTGGGAAGTTTCGATCGAGGGAAGAGTTTTTAAAAATTAAAAATCGTTTTTTCTCGAACTGTAGCGAACGAGGATACAGCGAAACGATTACGAGTGAAGTATGGCGACAAATAGAAAGCTTTGCGGGGTATTCGTTTTCAAAAGGACATTCAGCATCGTATGCGGTGGAGAGTTATCAGAGTTTGTATTTGAAGGCGTATCATCCGCTCGAATTTATGGTGGGGGTGATTAATAATTTTGGTGGCTTTTATCGAACCGAGTTTTATGTGCACGAAGCGCGTATGTCGGGTGCGCGCATTGATTTACCGTGCGTGAATCGTGGAACGTATTTAACGAGTATAGAAGAGGATGTAATAACGTTAGGCTTTATTCATCTCGCAGGATTAGAATATGATGTAGCAATAGCGATTGAGCCCGAGCGAATCAAGAACGGTCCGTTCCTTTCCCTGTATGATTTTATGAATAGAATCAGCATTGAGTTAGAGCAGCTGCGTTGTTTGATTCGTATTGGTGCATTTCGGTTTACAGGAAGAAGCAAGAAGCAATTGTTGTGGGATATCCATCTGAATATGGAGCAAGGAAAAAAGACGATGGTGCGACAAGAATTATTTCAGCAGGAGTTGCCGAATTATCAATTGCCAGCGTTGCATCATCACGATTTAGAAGATGCGTTAGATGAAATAGAGCTGATTGGCTTTCCGGTTTGTTCGCCGTTTCGATTATTAAAACAGCTGCCTGAAAAATTTCCGCATCCTAAAATTAAAGTGAAGGAACTATCAGACTACGTAGGAAAACAAGTTTGCATCTTGGGATATCTTGTTACGATTAAACCTACGCGTACAGGCAAAGGCGAGTCGATGTCGTTTGGTTGTTTTATAGACGAAGAAGGAGCCTTTGTAGATACGACCCATTTTCCGATGATACACAAACAATATCCTTTTCGCGGTCGAGGAATTTATCTGATAACAGGAAGAGTAGATATCGAATTTGGCTTTTGCAGTATAACGGTTTCGTTTATGGAAAAACTGGCTACGATGGGGAGAGATGACCTTTCAAAATCTTGATAATTATTTAATACAATTTATTGTTAACATCCATAGTGTTCAAAAAAACAAAATCTCCCTTTGATGATTTATAGATATTTATATTATTTTAGTACATAAGAAGCAACACTGCGCCTAAATTCGGAAATACAAAGAAGTTTTGTGGTGGTTATAAGGTAGTTAGTAGCCATTCATTTAAAAATACAGGAAACATAACTGATTTTGACATGTGAATTTGAAAACCTATTTAAATAGAATAATAAAATATTAAAATAAAAATCATGAAAAGTAAAATTACTGCTTTTTTAATTATATTGTTAGGATTATCCTTCGAATTTAGTAGTTGTAAAAAAGAAGACTCTGAACAAAAAGGGAGTACCGTATTATTATATGGTAGCATTACCGCACTCAACTGTAGCTCGACCACCAATAACGGAACATTAACTTCTGGTGAAGCTACTAATAGTGTAAGTAGTATTCTAACCTACACAGGCGGTAATGGCGGAACACATAGTGGCCAGGTTGTAGGCTCTACCGGGGTAAGCGGCTTAACAGCGTCCCTTGCAGCAGGTGTTTTCGCAACAGGATCAGGCAATTTAACGTACACGATTACCGGCACTCCGAGTGCGGCAGGCATAGCAAGTTTTGCTTTGAATATTGGCGGACAAACCTGTATACTAAATAGAACCGTAAATGCAGGCAGCAGTACTGCCAGTTGCGGCGCTACCAATGTGCACAACCCCAGTCTTACTTACGGAAGTATGACGGATCAAGATGGGAATGTTTACAAGACGATTGTGATTGGCGCCCAAGAGTGGATGGCCGAAAATCTTAAAGCCAGTCATTACCGCAATGGAGATGTAATACCTGTGGATACAACCAATTGGACAAATTTAAACAACGGTGCTACTTGTTGGTACAACAACGATAGTGCAACCTACAATTGCCCTTACGGCAAGTTATATAACTGGTACGCGGTGGCAGATAATCGCCATGTATGCCCTACAGACTGGCACGAACCGAGCAATGCAGAGTGGACAACATTAACTGATTTCTTAACTGGGGCAACTGTTGCTGGGGGTAAAATGAAAAGCACGGGTACTCAATATTGGACAATTCTCAATGCGGGAGCCACTAACAGCAGTGGATTCTCAGGTCTTCCAGGTGGTATTCGTGACGTCGCTGGTTTTTACTACGTTGGAAACTTCGGCTACTGGTGGAGTTCTACTGGGAGCGGTACATCCAATGGCTTTTACCGTCGCTTAGATTACGACACTTTTAATGCATTTGGGGATAGTTCTACTGATAAGGCCTATGGTTTTTCTGTTCGTTGCATTAAGGATTAATTATTCTATATTTTTTGACAATTTGAGTTTTGAATAAAACATGTTTTTTGAATAATATAGCATATTATAATTGCTTCTAGGCTTGTAAAACCAATTATGA
>JBKCGZ010000070.1:0-2991 GCA_046303115.1 Bacteroidota bacterium
ATTTATCATATTGGATTTTGTTACGATTTATTATATTCAAAATTACACTTTATTTGAATTTGTTACGGCATCAATAATTGTTAAAACTTAGTTTTCCTTTATAATTACTTTTTTACCTTTGTAACACCCTATGCTAAAATCAAACCTCCCACCGCATCATCCATACCTTACGCATTATATAAATCTTGTTGCGCAAGATGAATTAATGAACGCGTTGAATAATTCATTGGAATTTTTATCGTCCCTTTCTGTTGCTGATTTTCAAGATAAAGAAACCTATGCTTATGCAGAAGGAAAATGGACCGTGAAAGAAGTCCTGCAACATATTATCGATACCGAACGAATTATGGCTTATCGAGCATTGCGATTTTCAAGAAAGGATGCGACTGACCTTCCAGGATTTGATGAGAATATTTACAGTGATCATTCTTTTGCAAACCAGCGTTCGATGCAAGATATTTTAGACGAGTTAGTCTTGCTGCGCAAATCTACCATTGCACTTTATCAATCGTTCAACGAAGAGCAATTACTGTTTTTAGGAACCGCTAACGGAAATAAAAATTGTGCAGCTACTATCGGATTTTTTACCATCGGTCATGCGCTGCATCACATGAATGTCATACACGAACGATACGGAATAAATTTCCGATATTCGCAGCAATGAATACAACATCAATTGCAGTAATTGGAGGTGGAAGCTGGGCGACAGCCCTTGTGAAAATTGCATCTAATAATGTGAATGCAGTTCATTGGTGGATTCGTAATGAAGAGTCCGTTGCGTTCATTCATCGTTATAAGCATAACCCTAATTATTTAAGTGATGTTGAATTGAATTTAGAAATTGTTCGACCTTCATCTTCTATCAAAGAGGTTATTGCAACTTCCGATATTATTATCCTTGCTGTTCCTGCTGCTTTCTTAACAAAAGCACTCGAAGGATTAACCACCGAAGATTTTAAAAACAAAACGGTCTTCTCAGCTATCAAAGGAATCGTTCCTGAGAAGTTTCAAATTGTAGGCGATTATATGCATAATACCTATGATGTTCCGTTTGAAAATATTGGTGTTATCACCGGTCCTTGTCATGCAGAAGAAGTAGCACTCGAAAAACTTTCTTACTTAACCGTTGCTTGTCCGAATGCTGCAAAAGCAGAAGCCATGGCGAGCCTTTTAAAATGTCGTTATATACAAACCATTACCAGTGATGATATTTTCGGAACAGAGTATTCAGCAGTATTAAAAAATATCATGGCGATTGCTAGTGGTATTTGTCATGGAATCGGATACGGAGATAATTTTCAAGCGGTATTAATTTCATCAGCTATCCGTGAGATCAAACGTTTTACAGAAGCTGCGCATCCTATTCAACGCGATATTAATGACTCTGCTTACCTTGGTGATTTATTGGTAACATGTTATTCGCAATTTAGTCGTAACCGTACTTTCGGATCAATGATTGGTAAAGGCTACTCCGTAAAAAGTGCGCAACTCGAAATGAATATGATTGCAGAAGGTTATTATGCTGTTGCTTGTATTCATGAAATCAACAAAACTTTAAAAGCGGATATCCCTATCTGTGAGGCAGTTTATAATGTGTTGTATGAAAAAATCAGCGCGCGCCTCGAGATGAAATTACTCTCAGAAAAATTAGGTTAATTTATTTCATCAGAAAATGTACTCCCACCTGGTAACTTCTTCCAGGCATCGGACGATATTTTACAATCTGATAATTCGCATCCAACATATTTTTACTTGCCACATAAAATTGTAGCAGGCTGTTTTTTATTTCCATCGAATAACTCAAAGAAATATCATGCAATAAAAAAGGATCAGTCCACGAAGAATTATCAATCGTAACAAACGTATATCCTGCATAACTTCCGTAATAATTCAATTGTAATTTCTGATAGTTGTACGTAATGCCCCACTTATAAATTTCATGTGGTGTATAGATTTTGTTTTTATACTCTACACTCGCAGAAGTATGCTTAACAAGATAATTTCCATAGCTTGCATTCATCCATAAATTAATTGCCGACTTCTTCCAGGTGCGGGTGATGTTTGCAAAGGTTCGTACACCACTTGACTTACTCTGATTGACGTTCTGCGCAAAATATAAACCTCCCTCGCTTGGTGTCCAAAGTATTTCATTGTTCATTGATGTATTAAAGTAAACCGCTTGCAATTTATAATTCCACGTTTCTTTTTTGTTGGATATTTCTAACCCTGCTGAATTATTCCAGCCACTCTCTGTTTTGATATTCAAATTTCCACCTGGCTGCCAGAAGCGATCATTCAATGTTGGATTGCGATATACACGCGATGCATCCGTGATAGCAGAAAGGTTTTTATAAATCTTAACTTTCACATCAAGAGCTGGCAGTAAGAAGTTCAATTCATCAATGTATAAACTACTTCTATTGGATAAAGCAGCATACACTTTCTCTGTTTCAAAACTCGACTTTAAAATAAGATTCAGTGCCTGAATGTTTTGCTTTTCTTGATACGCATCCGTGAAGGCTTCTGTATAATTATAATTTAATCGATAACTATTATTCCAATACTTACTTATGCGATGAGCTAAGTATAAATCAGATTGCACCGAATACGACTTGCTCTTCTCATCTAATCCAATCAACGAATCTACAAATCGAATTTTATCATTCGTATAACCAAGATTCCAAATGAGATTCGTTTTCTGATATTTTTTATTCCAGGTAAGTGCAGTTCGTGTAGCTTCATCACTTTGTTTTTGCGCTGAAGCGTTTTGTAAGATACTCCCCGGAATTTGATATTCATTCTTTAAATACCAGGTATGTATGGATAAATTATTTTTCTCATCGCCCAGGGAAATATCCTGCGAAAATCCCTGCTGATTCAAAGCAGCGTTTTGTTGCGTTTGCTTTTGTCCGTAAAGGTCTTGAAAGGGATAATCGTTTTTTGCTTGTTGGAAATACGCACGCGTACTTATTTGAAGTCCTTCAGTACCAT
>JBKCGZ010000071.1:0-3347 GCA_046303115.1 Bacteroidota bacterium
AAGTGAATACATTAAGCAGACCAAGGAATACAAATTAGTTGTTTTACAATTACAGCCTGGTTATAGCTATTCTTCATCATATCAATATCAATACGATAGGATGCGAGATAAACCATGTTGGCAAGTTGCCGTCTTAAATAAGTATAGCGACTATGATAATGATTGGGAAAATGTAAAAAAATGCTTTAATGAAAATAGAAATTTCTATGAAACATTTCAAATAGCATTTATAGAATGTGCATTGAATTATTGGACTGCGCTTAAAATCGAAAAGGGTAAAGTAGAAAAAAGCAGTTATGACTTTTATTATAAAACTAAAAATACAACATATCAATTTTATAATTATGACAAAGATAAATTCTTTGAAAATATAAAAGAAGCTAAAAGAAATTATGAGTTAGGTAAATCTGTCAGAGTACTTCACAACACTGTAGTAGAGAAGAAAAATCAAATTAATACGCTTAATGACCAAAACAAGAAAAAAACTTTGTTGAAAAAATATTTAATTGTTTATGAAGACTTAATTGCAAAATACAATACGTATCCTAGCTTGACTGAAATAATAAGCTTGCTCACTACAATCAACAATATTTCGGACAAGGTAATTGCTTACTATTCTCAAGACACCAAAGAGCTTGAAAAGAAATTAAAAGATGCTGAAACCGTTGACCAAATCAAATCAATTTTACTTGGCCAATAAATCTTTATATTATGACAAACATTAGAGAAGAAAATTACTATACTATTTGCAAACGCATTCAAGAACTTATTGACCTTTTAGAAAATGAGGCAGAACCTTTATCTCGAGCTCAATATGACGACATTGTAAATAGAATTACAAAACTGAATGGAATGCTGGAACAAGTGAAACCATAGAAGCCCAGCCCATAACAGCACCTACCCAAAAGGCTGGGTTTCGAGTTCCAAAGACAGTTTTATGGTCAATCAAACATTAGTTTTTCAAATCAAGTTTTGTGGTAAAAGTCCCGCCCTTCTTGTAGTTGCAAAACGTTATGAGCAAGGCTATGACGCCACTCAACTGACAAATTAACTAACAACAACAAAAACATAAATGAAAGCAGAAGCAATGTCATTGACATTTTTAGGTAACGAAGGACTTGTAAGAATTCCGTTTTTTCAGCGTGGTTACGTTTGGAATATTGAAAACTGGGACGACATTTTGACTGACCTTCTGGACTTTAATAAAAGCCATTTTTTAGGCTCACTAATTCTAAAACAATTAGAAAAGCAGACAGGAAAACCAAAAGAGGTTTTAGTAATTGATGGACAACAGCGACTTACAACTTTAAGTGTTTTACTCAGAGCTTTATACAATAGCTTTGATGATGAGACACAAAAGAATTGCGACTCTTCAATCAAGAACTATTTATTTTTTAAGAAAAACCAAACAGACAAAGACTTCTTTGTAAAAATTGAACACTCGAAAATTGACAAAAAGTATTTTCAAAAAGTTATAAAAAACGAAGTAACTCAGGACGAATACGATGCAATTGTTCTTGAGAACCCAGCAACAAAGACTACATCAAAATCCAACAAGGTTTTACAGTGTTTAAAATACTTCACCGAAAAATTGAACACCATTGATGTTAGTAAAAGATTAGACTTATTCAATCGTTTACTTGACCAAGAAAACAAAATATTAGTCATCATTGATTTATCAGAGAAGGAAGACGAACAAGCAATTTTTGACACAATCAATAGTGCTGGTGTAAGACTTAGTAGTGCAGACATAATAAAAAACGCACTCTTTCAAAAGGCATTAGACTTATTTGACAATATTGAAGATGTAGAAACCTTGTATAAGGACAACTGGGAAAACGTTTTTTCACTTGACGAAGATGCAATCAACTTTTGGGACACTCCAAGAGCTACTGGTAGATTAATGAGAGATAACATTGAAATTCTTTTGCATTCAATTTCAGTAATAAAAGGATTTTTCGACCCAGACAAGCACACGCTTTCCGACTTATCCAATCTTTACAAAGCATATATTTTAAAGATTAACAAGACCGACTTAGAGGCGTTTATTAAGGAAATTTCAAAATATGCTAAACTGTTTAGAGAAAAAATACTTGTGTTCAATGGAAGCACACTATTTAACCATCAAGACAATTATTCAAGACTATTTCATATTTTAAGTGTGTGTGAGATTTCTACTTTCCATCCTTATATTTTATCTCTGTTTTATAAATATGATAACAATGAAACAAAACTGTGTCAAGAGTTGAAAAAAATTGAGCAAGTTGTTATCAGGCGAATGATTACAAAATCAGAAACAAAGAGTTACAACAAAATGTGTAAAGAGTTCATAAAAGATAACTCAACTGTTGACGCAAAAATCTTGGAACAAACAAATAGTGAAGTATTAAATGGACTTTCAAGCATTTCAAACAAAAATGCAACACTGCTTCTATTTTGGGTTGAGCTATACCGAAGAGCAAATGACAGTAAACAATCAGTAAAGGAACTTAAATACAATTATTCTCTTGAACACGTTATGCCCCAAAAATGGGAAGAGTATTGGAGTAATGTTGATGTTTTAGATAACTCATCAAATATTATTACCGACAGAGAGTTGGCTAAAAGGGAACGGTATTCCAAAATTTACTCAATTGGCAATATGACCTTACTTAACAGTTCATTGAATACATCTCTTCGAAATTATGAGTTCAGCAGAAAAATTGAAGGAGAAGGAAGAAAAAGAGGAATTAGGCATTATGCGGATTTAGGAATTACTCGTTTCGACATTTTGGATGTATATGACCAAGGAGACAAAGTCTGGAACGAAAAGAAAATTAGCGACAGGACAACAAGTTTAGCAAACGACATCTTGACAATATGGTAAAAAGCCCAGCCCATAACAGCACCTACCCAAAAGGCGGGATTCGTGTTCTAAAGGCAGTTTTGTTGTTAATCAGAAATTAGTTTTTCAAATCAAGTTTTGTGGTAAAAGTCCCGCCCTTCGGCTAGCCGCAAACCGTTAACTCTAATTCTCCAAAATCCCCTACCTTTACAAAAACATTCCTCCCATGAACTTCAAGAAAATATTCATCGGTTTATTACTGCTACTACCTTCCCTATCATTCTCTCAACCTGTATTCAGTGATGTCGCAGGCATCATTTATAATCGTTGTGGCTCTTGTCATCATGCTGGGACGCATGCGGCTTCGTTTGAGGGTTATACCCAGGTCTTTCAAAATGCTTATTATATCCATGCCTTTTTATCAATTAATAAAATGCCACCGTGGAGTCCTGATACGACCTACTCTCGATTCGCACACGAGCGTATCATTACTGCGACTGAAAAGCAAGCCATCCTCGATTGG
>JBKCGZ010000072.1:0-19868 GCA_046303115.1 Bacteroidota bacterium
GTGTTTTATGCTGCTTGTAATCGTCCAGATGGTATTGGTAATTGTGATATTTACTTATCGCAAATGATGGGAGAAAATGCATGGTCGCAGCCGATGAATTTGGGAGCTCCAATTAACACCACCGCATGGGAAACGCAGCCATCTTTCAGCTCTGATGGTCGTACATTGTATTTTATTCGTGGTTATACCGATGAAAACAGAAAGAAAGTCCAAGATATTTTCATGAGTACCTATACTAATGAAAGTCGTTGGTCTGACCCTGTACGATTAAGTGATTCGATTAATACTCCTGGTTCAGAGGAAAGTGTTTTTATACATCCAGATAATCAAACCTTGTATTTCAGTAGTGATGGACACCCGGGGCTAGGAGGTTTAGATATTTTCATGAGTAAGAGAAGAGCTGATGGATCATGGGGTAAAGCCATTAACTTAGGTTATCCGATTAATACCTACGGCGATGAAAATAGTTTAATCGTTAGTCCTGATGGACAACTGGCTTTTATGAGCAGTACTCGTAAAGATGGCTTTGGCGATTTAGACATGTACAGTTTTGAATTATATCCTGCTGTTCGTCCTTCGGTAGTAAGCTATGTTAAAGGAGTTGTGGTAGATGATAAATCTGGTAATCCGTTACAAGCAAAGTTTGAAATTATTGATGTTCGTTCAGGCTTCACCGTTATGTCGGATGTATCAGATAAAAGGAAAGGAGAATTCCTAGCCTGTTTAACAACAGGGAAAGAGTATATGCTAAATGTTAGTAAAGAAGGATATTTGTTTTATTCGGATTATTTCAATTGTTCCGATGTTACCGATCAGCAACATGCTTATAAAATTGTGGCACGTTTAAAACAACCGGTGGCAGGGGAGTCAGTAGTCATGAAAAATATCTTTTTTGATAACAATAAATTTGATTTAAAAACAGAGAGTTATTCAGAGCTTAATAAATTAGTAGCCTTTTTAAAGGCTACACCCAATGTATCCATTGTAATTGGTGGACATACTGATGCTGTAGGAGATGCTAAATTAAATTTAGTGTTGTCTGAAAACCGAGCTAAATCAGTTTATAATTACCTTGTTGAAAAAGGGATATCAACAACGCGTTTATCGTTTAAAGGATTCGGTAGCACCGTTCAAGTTGCAGATAATTCGACTGAGGAAGGAAGAGCTCAAAACAGGAGAACAGAATTTACAATTAAATAAAAAAGGGCATCGTCCTGATGCCCTTTAATTTTTTAATGGTGACTTTCTGCGTCGTTTTTTTCTTTTGGATGAGGAACAAATTCAATTCCTAGTTCCTTGCATAAAATCTTCTCCATTGTTTCTTCGTCAATTTTCTTGGCAACAATCTTTTTATTCTTATCAAGGATAAAAATCTGTGGAGTAGTTAAAATATCAAACTCATGTCGGAAGTTGTTTTGAGTCTTTATATCAGCCACGTTTATCCAACTTAACTTATTTTCTTTGACGTAATCCTTCCATTTTTGTTCTTCAACGGCTGTATTAATTGAAAATACTTCTAGCCCTTTACTTTTTGCTTTTTCATAAAAAGCTTTCACCTTTGGAACCGCTTTTTTACAATGTCCGCAATCTGGATCCCAAAATAAAAGCACGGTAAACTTCGCATTAATATTATACAAGCTTTGGTAATTACCAGCAGTATCTGCAAGGATTAAATTTTTAGCTTGCTTTCCAACCAGGATAGGTCCTAGAATAGACGCACGATCTTGAATTTTATAAAGCGTAGCATCATCTACCCATGTTGCCTGATCTTTTGTGTAGTACTTTGTCACCATGCTAACAAATACTGCATCTAATCCCATAATTTGAGAGGTCTCATAAGTATTTGTTAGATACCAAACTATGTATTTGAAAGTCTCTTTGTTTTTCTTTGCTTTTCCAACTACCATATCGCATTCTGGAATTAGTGAGTCCGGAATTTGAAGTACTAAATTTTTAAAATAGTTAGCAACCTTATTATGATAAATTGGGGTTCTTAAAATGCGCTCATCCGCTAAATCGAAGTTGTCGAAATAATGCGATTTATAGTAATTAAATTGGAATAAAGAGTCCTTAGCTCCATTTGGTAATATTGGAGCATCTGGTATTTCAGGTTCTTTTGAAGCATTAAAAATAGCAGCTTGGAAGGAGCCTGGATGTTCAGCGATATAATTGTTTTTGTAGGTTACTACTTCATTATCGACGGCCTTCATTCTTTCTGTTACAGCATCAATTGGTTTGTTTTCAGAAGCCAGTTTGTTTTTCTCAGACTTAAGGGATTCCATTTCCAGCGACTTTTTCTGAATAAACTGTAAATAGCTATAAAAGTCTGCGTTTTCTTGAGAACCTTTTACCTTCATTGAGTTGATGGCATCTGTTTGATCGCATTCCATTGAAAAGAACTGTGATTTATCGACCATAATTTCGAAATAGGTCTTATTAGGAAATACGAATAAATAAATCCCCCCAGCCAATGGTTCCTTTCCTTTGAAGGTAATGTTTCCTGTACTATTAACCATTGCAGAATCTTTTAGATACTGCTTATCGCCATAATAATTAGCAAGGTAACAAAGGGTGTCTTTTAACCCATTCACTTTGATTTTTATCTCATAGCCTTGTGCGGTAACTGAATTTGCAAATGCTAATGACAAGCAAGCATAAGTTAAGATTAATCGTAGATGTTTCATTGACATTTTTTATCGTGCTAAATTGATTTGGTAAATTTATAAGATATTATCTGTTATTCTTTTTCTAAGACGCATAATAACTAACGCTACGCTGTTAATTGTAATTGTATATCCTTTATCAAAGCCCCATATTAACACTAAATAATCATTATTTATTCATAATTTGTCGCAATTTGTCAGAAATTATTTTGATTTTATAAAAGAAAGAAGTAAACTTGACAAATATTACAATTGCTTTTGGCGATGAATGCTAACAAAGTGTTAAAGTCGTAATTATTGTTTTTCGTTCTATTACATCAGTATAAAACACTATGGAAATTAAAACGAATTATTATTACAGGAGCAAAGAGGGGATTTTAAAAGAAGGTGGTCAAATTGTGTTTAATCGATATCGTATATTATCGGCTGTTGGAAGGGAATTACCCGAAAAAGGGGTTGTCTATTATTCTTCGGCAACAAATGACATCCTTAAAGTTGAGATTGGAGAGTCTCAATTGAAGTCTGTTCTGGTTAATAGAATAATCACCGAAAAAGACTACACCTCAAATCAAATGGAATATTATATTTGGCTTAATTGGTTAAATCAGCAAAAGTTCAAATGGATTCATAAGAGGCATTTTTTACAGCAAAAGAAAACACATTTACATTTGGGATTAATTATTTTATTAATTTACTTTGTTTATCAACTATTAGAACATTTAACCGATTAATGAGTCAAATTAGGGTACGTGATTTAATTGGATTCAAATTGCATTCGAAACAGCTAAGCAGATTCGAGATTACTGCCTTTGTTATTATTCTTATCTACTTCTTAGTGATGGGCTGTTTGTTTTTTATGATTTAATCTTTGCCTCCTCCCGATATGCTTTCGTTTTTCTTTAGATTAATTCGAATCCCTGCAGTATATATTGCTCCATTTCCTACAAATTGACCTTTAAGGTAATTCTCATAATTTACTATTAAAGACATATCTTTTCGAAAACAAATCGAACCCATAGCACCATATCTAAAAAAACCTTCACTATTTTTAAATAATCCATAATTCACAATATTTTCTTCATTCGATAATTCTGAAAAAGGTAATTTTCCTCTAATGAAAATCGAAACTGCATATTTATCCTGCTGGTTATAGTTGAAATAAATATTGCCTAAGAAATCATTTTTGAAGTTCTTTTTCCTATTCTGATAGCCGATATTTCCATTAATCATTAAGTGTTTGTTGACTTCATAAAAAACATCAAAATATAAGCTATTTGCAAAATCCCCATATCCAGTATTTAATCCGCTAGAATCGTTTATGCCAGTCCCCAAATTTTGATAAAAACTAATTACTGGTTGAATTTTATTTTGCTTAGCAAAGGCATAGTTAATTCCAAATGATAAATCACCTAATCCTGCTTTACTTTTTGCATCTGTAATTTTCAGATCATTGTTTTCTGAATTACTTGCTGAGTTATAGAAGGGCGCATTTAAGTTTAAAGTAATACGATCTGTAATGCCAAACCTTGCATTAACGTTAATCGAGGAAAAGCGAATTTCAGGTATAGGCTTTAACTCGCCATCATCATCAAATACAGAATTGAATTTTGTAAATTGATATTTAAAATCCAATTGTCCATTGCCCTTAAGCAATGGATCATTCCCAGCTAAACAGGAGAGACTAAAGGGTAAGAAAGCAATAAGTAGTTTTAAAGTTGTTTTCATAGAATTTATCAGAGGTCAATATAAAGCAGCATGCTTGTAAACATACTTATTTTTGGCAAAAATCGTATTGGCAAGGATAAACACTTGAATTTTGAAAGTTAAAATTTACCTTTGCAACTCTTTACGAATTATATGACATCTACAGCATCAATCGATTCAAACTGGGTAATTAGCAATGGAATTTCTTACCAAGATTATTTCAATTCCATTATTCAAATGGTTAATGATAAAACAACATCAGGAGCGGATCAATCCGAAGAACGCATTGAGCTAACTAAACTAAATATGCATCGGATGAAGCGTATTAATGACGCATCGATTAACATTGATAACATAAACTTATCTAAATCGATTGGAGTAGCCATATTAACGGAAGCATGGTGTGGCGATTCAGCCCAAAATGTCCCTTGGTTAGAACATTTTTTAAATGCTTTTAATCCTAAAATCGAAACATTTTATTTTTTCAGAGATGAACATCCTGATTTAATGAATCAATTTTTAACGAATGGAAGCAGATCAATTCCTAAAACTGTGTTTTTTGAAAAAAGCAATGGAAACATATTAGCTACTTGGGGACCACGTCCAACGGAAATCAAAAATTGGTTAGCAGATTTCAGAGCAAAAAATCCTGAAATACCTAAACATGATTGGGAAATTGAGCTTCATAAATACTATACAAAAAATAAAGGTGAAGCTATATTTCAAGATCTAAAAGAAATCATATCGGAGTTTTCTTAATTCCTTTCTTTAAATCAAGATAATCGAGGTAATAAAGTAATTTAATACTTACAATATTTGTCTTTGGATGTGAGAATAATTGTTTGGAATTATAAAGATAGTCGCGAGAAATTACACCGTACGCTGAATCATCAATACTATTCTTGTAAACGATATTTAACACACTTCCTGGCGCGAATCGATATTCATAGACCAAATCAACATTCAATAAATCTAATTTGAAGTTACTATTTCCGGAATATTCATAATAATCCGCTAACTCGCCATTTTCAACTAAACGGAAATACTTTTTATAGTTTCCAGTGATGCAATAGTTCCGTACTCTTAGCGAAATATTCATTTTATCATTAATCGTATACGAGCAATTGATTTCATTTAAATAAGTATCTAATCTTCTTAATCCAAATACAATTGCTGTATCTTGTAAGGTTGCGAATCCTATATTAGATGGATCTAAATTATAAGAAAAAGATGTTGTAATAAATAAATGATCGTTTGGACGGAAACGCAAACTTAATGTAGGACCATATCCTTCACTTTTATATACATCCATAAAGTTTGATATATTCAAGCTTACATCATAGGCAAATTTCTTTCTATAATCGGTGCTATAACCGACGTATGCGTAAGCATATCGAAATCCATGAAAGAAATACCCAGGCTGACGCGGCTCGTACATATCGTAGTTTCTGCTCGGAGTAAAGCCACCACCAAAAAACATCGCATTAAAATCAAGAAAGCTAACAAACCCGTTTATATCTAATGAATTACTCCCTTGCATTTTAGTTTTGAAATCTTTCTTATCTGTGTACTTTATATTTATAAATCCATCTCGTAAAAACTTCCAAGGTTGAAATAGATTATATCTAACATAAGCTGAATTAGAAATAATTCCAGGAACTGTAAAATAACCAAGATCGGTAACATTATATGATGTATCGATAACCTCTGATTGCAATCCAAATTTAAATGCGCCACTTACTTTTCCAAACTTTAAATTATAACGATAACCATTTAAATCTTTTTCTCCATCAGTATGATATTGCTGAGAGGAATAGACTCCATCACCTACAAGAGCATATTTCTTGTTATTGGTAAACAATGAAAATCCGGCACCTGTCACATTCGCATCTTTGTTCTGATTTCTACGAGTAGTATTTAAATTAATAACATAAAAATTGTTGTTGCTTTTGTACTGTTTATCAAAAACAAGAATATTATAATTAGCAAATGACTCTGTTAATACTTTGCGTGTAGAACCATCTTGATTTTTTATCAAAGCATAAGTATTATCTGTAGTCGCATTAAAGAATCCTATTCCTAATCCATTATTCAGACGCCCAGAAACTTTAGTTGCGTTGAGCAATTTGCTCTGCGAAGGGTTTTCTAACAACACATCACCAGAATCCAATTCGCTACTAACATTATAAAATCCACCTGGAGTTTTACCAATCCTGCGTGAATAAAACAATTCCCCTTTTGTGAATAGATCAACTCCCTCTTGAAAGAAAGGACGATTTTCATCGTAAACCACTTCGGTGTAACTTAAATTCTTGATTTTATTATCAGATTGTACCTGTCCAAAATCTGGTAGTAAGGTCATGTCTAATGTAAAACGATCATCAATACCATATTTAATATCCGCACCTGCATTCCATCCATAGGAGTTTGAATAGGAGTAATTATCAAACTCATCGTATTGAGGACTTTTAGAATAATTTAAAGCGGCAAATGGAATTAAAGATAAACGAACGGGTGTTTTAATATTTTCAACACCCGTTAATTTCCCCCAATATTCCAATGGATTAGTAACCCCTGAAGGAGTGAATGACCATTGAATTAATTCGCGCTCTCTTCTTATATAACGGAGCATTTGCGTATTCCAATCTTGAATAGCCGTATTAGGAAAACGAATAGCAGAGTAGGGGATTTCCATTTCTACCGTCCAACCTCTATCTGTTAATTTAACAGCACTATTCCAAACAGCATTAAAGGTGTAGTCGTTGTATTTACTGTCAAGCTGAACACCACTCGCATACACCGTAAATTGAAATGCATCTTGATGGTTGGCGTAGGGATCAACTTTAAAACAGAAATAATCTGCATTCATATCCATTTCATCACGCTTCCCAAGCTGACGTAATATGCTATCTGGATTATTGTCGAGCAACTCGGCAAAAACATAAATAGCATTGTCGGTATAACCAATACGCACTAAAGTCCGCTGACTTGGCTTTGCACCTTCTATAGGACGCGATTGAGTGAATGTATCAGTGTTGGGAGCGTTATTCCATTCTGATTCTTCCATTTTACCATCAATAACAGGAGCTTTCAAAAATCGAATGGCATTGACAGACTTTAAAGAATCTTGAGCTCGTAATGAAAATACATTAATTATTATGGCGAAAGTTAAAAGATACTTTATTATAAACAATCGAGAAATCAAGGAGGAATGTAATGAAATAGTCATGTAACTACTGCGCAATAATAATGTGCAAATCTACAATTTAAATAACTAAGTTAATTTAGCGTTAATAACAATTATTGCTATTCTTCAATTAATAAATTTGACGAGTGAAAAAATCAGGCTTTCGAGTAACCGTTTTTGTAATGAGTTTTGCTTTGGCAGGACTTATTATGCTCCAGGCATACTGGATATTTCACGACTTTAAATTGAAAGAGCATCAGTTTGATCAATCTGTCATGCTTGCAATGAATGAGATTGTCGCTAAAGTAGAGCAACAGGAAAACATAAAAATAGTTGTTCAGAATTTTATTTCTCAAAGCGATTCATCTGGTGCAGGAATTAGCGAAGATGATAGCTTACTAAATCATCTTGGAAACATAATAGGAAATAATCAGGTTAATATCAATGCAGCTAATAACGACTTTTCCATAATAGCTCAAGAAATCAGAAAGAAGGTTAATGAAATAAAGTCGAATAGAAAAACAAACAAAGATTTCAATAATAATTTTTTAAGTGATTCTTCCATCGACATCAGAATTGAAAACGATGTCCAGCAAAAGGAGGTTATTTCATTTAATTTGAGCGATGAATCGTTGATAATGGATTCAATAGAGCGCGAAGCTGAGCGAAGAATGGAATCTAAATTTAATAAGCTGAACTCACTAATGAATAAGCTAACCTTTCAAATTAATGATAGAAACAAAAGCTTATTAGAAAGAATTCCTCCTAATGTTTTAGATAGTATTATTCAGAAAGAATTTATTTCTAGAAGAATTCCTACTGATTATATCTATGGAATTAAACAAATCAGCAAGAAAAATTATGAGTACGCGAGTGCAAATGCGGATACTAATCAATTATTAAAATCAAATTATGCCGTTTTACTTTTTCCAAATGATATTTTGAAAAAAAATGAACAACTAACGATTTCTTTTCCTACTAAATATGAGTTCTTATTTTACTCCTTATGGCCGTTGTTGATTAGCGCTGTTGTGTTTTCTATTGTAATGGTTATTGGATTTATTTACGTGATGCGTACCGTTTTAACGCAAAAAAAATTAGCTGAAATTAAAAGTGATTTCATTAACAATATGACGCATGAGTTTAAAACTCCAATTGCAACAATCTCCATTGCTAATGAATCATTAAAGAATCCAAAGGTTTATAATAGTCCTGAAAAATTGGATTATTATACCAGCGTAATAAGCGATGAAAACAAGCGTATGCTTAGGCAAGTAGAGGTGATGCTTCAAATGGCCCAGCTTGAAAAGGGTGAATTGAAATTAAAACATGAATTGTTGAAGATGGAAGAAGTGGTGGAAGAGGCGATTAATAGTAGTCTTTTATCAGTTGAGAATAAAAACGGCAAAATAAAATTGAATATTAGTGAAGAAATTGCACCAATAACAGGTGATAGAAATCACTTAATTAATGTGATCAGTAATTTAATTGATAACTCTATAAAATATTCTAATGAGGCACCTCAAATTGTTGTAAGTATCATTAATAATTTAGACAATATTACAATAGCAGTGAAGGATAACGGTATCGGCATGACGAAAGAGGTACAAAAAAGAATCTTCGATACGTTCTATAGGGCAACAACTGGAAACCTTCATGATGTAAAAGGCTTTGGCTTAGGACTTAGTTATGTTAGAGCCATTGTAGAACAACATCAAGGAACAATTAGCGTTGAATCAGAAATAAATAAAGGCAGCACCTTTACCATTCAATTACCCATTAATAAAACAATAGCATGAAAGCAAAAATTCTGTTAGTAGAAGATGACGTAAATTTTGGAAATGTACTTAAGAACTTTCTTGAATTAGAAGAATACCATGTAAACTTAGCTAGGGATGGAGCAGATGGTTTTGAAATGTATGAGAAGAAATCATATGACTTAATCATATTAGATGTAATGATGCCGAAGATGGATGGATTTACTTTAGCTACTAAAATCAGAGAAGAAAATAAGAAGACGCCCATTATATTTTTGACGGCTAAAGGAATGAAGGAAGATATGATCAGAGGCTATGAAGCTGGTGCTGATGATTACTTAACTAAGCCATTTGATACAGAGGTATTGCTTTATAAAATCAATATTATCTTAAAACGTTCGCTTGGAATAATAGACTTAGACGATCAGACCGATTTTAAAATAGGAGAGTATGATTTCGATTATAAATTGAGACAGATCCATCGACTCGGTAAAACCGAAAATCTTTCGCCTAAAGAAGCTGATTTGTTACGATTACTATGTGTACACCAAAACGATCTATTACCACGTCAGAAAGCTTTAAAATTGATTTGGGGCGATGATAACTACTTTAATGGTAGAAGTATGGATGTGTTCGTAACAAAACTTCGCAAATACCTGAAAGATGATAGCCGCATTGAAATAGCTACCTTGCATGGCAAGGGTGTAAGGCTATTAGTAAGTCAGTGATTATTTAATAGAGTTTACTAAATCCTTATCCAATGGGTTTGTACCTGAACGATAACGACGAACTAATTTACCATTCTCATCCAATAGGAATTTCTCAAAGTTCCAACGAATGTCGCCTGTAAAGTCAGGATTCTCCTGCGATGTTAACCATTTAAAAAGAGGATTCATATCGCTTCCTTTCACAGAAATTTTAGAAGCCATTATAAATGTGACCCCGTAATTCTTCTTACAAAAGCTATTTATATCTGAATTAGTCCCAGGCTCTTGACCACCGAAATTATTGGCAGGAAAACCAATAATTACTAGTTTAGAACCATACTCCTTGTGAAGCTTTTCAAGATCTTCATATTGTGAAGTATATCCACATTTAGAAGCTGTATTTACAATAAGGATTTTTTTACCTTTGAAAGATGAGAAACTCATGGTTTTTCCATCAATGGTTTGAAAGTCAAAAGTGTGGATTGAGGATGCTGTTGTAAATAATAAGATAGCTGTAAGAAGTAGTGTTTTCATGAATGTGTAACATTTTAAATTAATTTTTGTTTTTCAATCTTTAATTTAAACTATTTTTGTACAAATATTTTTTATGAAGTTTTTAGTTAAAGTAATGTCGTTGGCTTTGGCCATTTTTTTAATTGCAGCTATGATGCCTGGTGTTTCTGTTGAATCCATGGGCTATGCTATATTAGTATCATTAGTCATAATACTTTTAAATATATACCTAAAACCCATATTGGTGTTTCTTACCTTACCAATTACAGTGGTTTCTCTTGGATTTTTTCTTCTTGTAATTAATGCCGCTATTATCCTTATCGCGTCTAATATATTGCATGCCGGTTTTAAAGTTGACGGATTCTGGGTAGCGTTTTTATTTAGCATACTTATATCCATTACTAATTCCATCTTAGAAAGAATTTCTAAGCGTTTAGAAGAAAGACAGAACAATACTTACTAACGGCTGCAAATATTTTTAAAGTCGCAGTATTTACATTTTTTAAAGTCATCAGTTTGCGTAAATGGAACTTCCGGACTCATTATCTTTCCAATTAATTGATGTAAATGCTCTTCAAATAATTCCAATAAATCTTCATCAATTGCTTTTCCTTTATTCAAAAAAGTAATTGACTTTGAATTCTTCTTTAAAAGATAAGCACCGGCTAAAATCTCTATACCCACTAAATGCTCTTTACGTTTATCACCATTCTGTTGCTTAGTGAAAATATAAACGTAGAGTAATAATTGAAAAACAATCTTATAGTCTGAATTAGAAAAAATCGCTGAAAAATCTTTTGGTATCGTTAATTCTCCACTACCAGTTTTATAATCAAGAATTCGCAGTTGATTATTTACAAGATCTAAACGATCAAAAATTCCTTTAATAAAAATTTTGTTTGCAGAGTCTATTTCGAAATCAAAACCAAAAGTCTCTTCAATACTCATAATTTCGAGATTAGGAGTTTCCTTGTCAATCAACATTATTCGAGCTATTAACTCTTTAATTACGGATTGTAATAGATAATCATTACCCAATAATTGCTTATCCGAATATTCTTTTTTTATCGCTTCATCGATATAATGATCGAGAAGAATGTTATCATAAAAACTGGAAGTAGGCTTAAATTGATTTTTATAAATTTCCTCCATTGCTTTATGAAGAATCCTTCCGAAGATCATTTGATCAATACCTTTCAATTCATCAGGCTTTCGCAATTTAGCAATCTGTTCAAAGTAATATTTCAGTGGACAATAGATATAAGCTGATAAAGAAGAAGCCGAAAAACCTTTTCCAAGTAAAGGCTGAGTATTATCAATATTGACATATTTAGCGATCATTTTATCAATGATCTCATCCGTTTTTTCAATAACAATGTCTTCTGCTTGTAAGGGTTGCAATTCAGATTGATACTGAATGTAATTTAATTTAATATTCGTATTAACTTTTACAAGTTCATTTTCAATCTGTAAAATAAATCTTGATTTTTCACCACCTCCCGTAGCCGTCATTTGACTATTATAAAACAACGAGAGTTGATCACAACGCTGGATTAATCGATAGAAGTGATATGCAGTAACTGCTTCTTGTTCTTCTTTGCAAGGAAGTGAATAAAACTTTCTGATTGCATAAGGAATAAGCGATTTTGAAATAGAGTTAGAAGGAAGAGTACCTTCATTGACATTAGCAATAAAAACATATTTATAATCGGTCAATCGAGTTTCTAAGAAGCCGTTTATATTGATTCCTTCTCCTTCATTCGCCTCTATGGGAATTCTTATTTTATTGATATGATTGATGAGCAGGGTCCAGTAAGATTGAATAGTGATTTCTTCATCAAAATTATTCAGCATAGTACCAAATAATGCAATCTCATTTTTAACACAACTTAAAATCTGTTTTTGATAATGAACAGATGGTTCAATAAACTGATTAATTAAATTCAATAAGAACGTATGTTCTTCTCTATAATCTTTTACCGAAACAAGTAATGAGTCCTTAAGTTCCTCAATCGATTTATGCAGTATTAAGAATAAGTTATTAAATGATTTTATTTCGAATAGACTACTAACAATAGATTCAATATTTGTTTCAGTATTTAATAGCTGAGTACGGATGCTTTTAATTTTTTTGATAAACGCTAATAGAGGAAAAGTAGTTAGTGCGAGTCCCATTGAAGGATTATGAAGAATTCCTTTTTTATCAAGCACCTGTAACAATGGCAACAACAATGTATCATCAGGTAAAACAACAACAGCATTTGATAATTCAGTAGCAGGTAAAATTTCAAACTGTTGAATTAATTCGAGTCCGATATCTTTAGCCATAGCAGTACCGCCATTGCATTGAATGATATTTATATTTTTAGCATTTATTGATAAATCATCTCCAATAAAGTTTTTAGCTTCTGCCATCATTCCTTTACGCAAATAATTTCCGGCTTCTTGCTTTTTATCATCTACATAATAAGTATCTGCATCCTTGTATACAATAGCATTATTATTCTTTACAAGGTAATTGATAATTACTTCTTCGGATTTAGTCAAAGCATAAAAACCAGCAAATACAATCGTATCAAATTGTTTAAACCATACATTACTTTGAATTGATTGAGCTGTTTTACGCCAGGCTAATCCTTCATAACAATAATTGTTTTTTGATAAGATGGAATTAAACTCATCATATAATACAGGTAGTTTCTCCCAATAAGAAATAAATGATTCTTTGAGCGGAGAGAGTGGAAGTAATGAAAACTCATTCCAAAAACGATTCAATAATTCTGTTTCGTATTCGTCGTTAGAAAACATTAATTCTATTTCCTTCACATCAACAATACGCTTAAATAACTTTTGAGTATCAATTAGATTTCTATCAACCTCGTCAAAATCAGCTAAAATCTGATCTCCCCATTTAATAAAATCATCGATTTCAATTGAAGGGTCAATCTTTTTATAGGCAGAGAATAAATCGATTAGTAAACGTGTTTCATTTGCAATAGGAATTCCTGAGCAGAGATCCATCAAATCAGCAATTGGAATGCAGGTTGGTAAAAAGCCTGGTGTCGACATTCGTTGACCCAATTTACGTTCAATTTGAACGGCCGCTCTTCGAGTAGGGACGATTATAAGTGAGTTAGAAGTTACTTTAGGAAATATCGATTCTGTTAATTGATCGAGGAAAGAAATCATGCGTTAAAAATTTATATAAAAATAAAAAAGTCCCGACAGTATTTGCCGGGACTTTAAAAATAATTTTAGAAACTCTTAGTGCTTTACAACAAACTTGTTTGTTAAAGTATTATTGTTTTGAGTCACTTTTAAGAAGTAAACACCATTGCTCATTGAAGTTAAGTCTAACTCACGAGAGTTGAAACCTTCATTTGCATTTACATTCATCGAATTAACTAATTGTCCCATCATATCATAAATTTCGATAGATGTATTTTCCATACTTGGAGTGAAATAGTTAATAGTAAGCGAAGTGTTAGCAGGATTAGGGAATAAGTTCAATCCTTCTAAACCTGTTACTTTTTCTGCACTAACGATTTCGTTAGAGTTTTCTTCGCTACCATCAGCAGTACGGAAATTAGTTGCACTTGTGCTTACACGAACGCGGTAGCATGAGTTTGCATTAAATGCGCTTGCATAACCATAAACCTGAATATAGCATGTTCTTCCTGTTGTGTATGTATTGTAAATAATTGTTTCAGAAGAAGTACCTCCTAATACAGAAGTGGCTAATGTGCTACCTGTAGAGTTATATAAAGCTAAATCATAATCAGCAGGTAACTGATCTAAAAAAACTTTAATTTTTGGAGCCGTTGAAAGGGTAGTAAATTTGAACCAATCTTTATCTGTAGAAGTGCCGATTTTCGCAAAAATATCTGTATTAATCGCAATCGTCTTTGATGTGTTACGTGAATTGTTGCTTTCATACACATCATTGCATGTTGTAGAGGCCGCAGATGTAGTAAATGTTCCGATAGATGAAGCAGTACCCGCAGTACCAGAGCAAGTCGCAGTTACCTGATATTGATAAGTCGTTGAAGCAGTTAATCCCGTTAATGTAGCGCTTGCAGTAGTAACAGTTACGCTATTTGTCCAAGTTGTTGATGTAGAGACTCTGTATTGTACTAAATAACTAGAAGCTCCTGTTACAGCACCCCAGCTAACTGTTGCTGATGAAGATGTGATTGAAGAAGAAGCTAAAGAAGCTGGAGTTCCACAAGCAGCAGCTGCTGTTGTTGTGAAGTTAGCTAATGTAGAAACTGTTCCTAATGTTCCAGAACAAGAAGAAGTTACTTGGAATTCATAAGCTGTAGAAACTGTTAATCCTGTTAAGTTAGTTGATGTAGCAGAAGTAGTAACTGATGTCCAAGTTGCTGAACCTACTGCACGGTATTGTAATGAATAACTTGTTGCACCAGATACTGCTGTCCAGCTAACTGTTGCAGTTGTTGATCCAACAGAACTTGAAGTTAAACCTGTTACAGTTCCACAAGATGTTGGAGGAGTAGGAGGTGTACATCCTAAAGAAGTTAATAATCCTGTACGGGAGGTATTGATAGCAGCAGTCATACGAGCTGACTGACCAGCCGTAAACATATACATACATGCATCATCTGTGTAATCCATGTAGTTCATTGTCATTTCAGTTGGTGTACCTGTACAAGTACTCAAGTGAGGGTAAGTAGGACATCCGTAGTTTGCAGTATTATGAGTAGGAGTATCATTTACTAAGTCGCTACCACAAGTTGCGTCACCCCAAATATGGCGTAAGTTTAACCAGTGACCGACTTCGTGAGTTGCTGTTCTTCCTTTGTTATAAGGGGCTGAAACGGTACCTGTTCTTCCGAAAGCAGAATATAGGATTACAACTCCATCAGTAGATGCCGTACCTCCTGGAAATTGAGCGTAACCTAAAATACCGCCGCTCATATTACAAGACCAAATATTTAAATATTGAGTCGTATTCCATGCATCAGATCCTCCATTTGCAGTCCTCTTCATATTATCATTGGTAGAAAACGCAGTTGTTGTTGTCGCTTTACGAATAATACCTGTTGTAGCATTACCATTTGGATCGCGTTGTGCTAAGCAAAATTGAATCTGACAATCTGCTGCTACAGCTGAGAAGATAGAAGGAGTTAATGAAGCGTCAGCATTTAATTTACGGAAATCTTCATTTAATACATCAATTTGTGACTGTACTTGCGCATCCGAGATATTTTGTGCTGCCGTATTGTAAACTACGTGAACAACTACAGGAATAGTAATTATTGCTCCCGTTCTATGAGATGGGTCCGACAACCAGCGGCTAGTTGCGTTTTCAATTTGTTGCATTCTAGTTTCTACAGTCGGGTCCTCTGCAATTTGATGTTGCAAATGATCCATACTGCCACAAGTTCTTCCGGATTGCGAAAATCCAATAGTTGAAAGACTCATCATAAGTCCCAACAAAGCAATGTAAGTTTTTTTCATTTTAAGTGTTTAGTTAATTATATAATAAGTTTTTAAAATTTCAGAAGGCTTATTAGTTGATTGGTAACGGAAAAATCAACAAAAAGCTCAGAAACTTTTCAAAGGTGGAATTCAAATGTAAAAAATCCACTAACGCAAAGCAAATTTATTTTGACAAAAAACGTAAAAACAGGGATAGAAATTAACAATCAGTTGATGTATGCTATTGTTTATACTCAGAAAATTGAATTAAAAATTAAGATACCTGCTGTTGATTTCTTTATTTACTCCATAAATTTATAACCAACACCACGAACTGAAAAGAAATGTTTTGGCTCGGAAGGGTCATTCTCAAATAATTTTCTAAATGTAACAATGAAATTATCGATCGTTCTTGTAGAAGGATAAACATCATATCCCCAAACAATCTCTAAAATTGACTCTCTTGAAACGACTTCATTTTTCCTTTCAACTAATAACCTCAACAATGCATTTTCTTTTTTAGTCAAACTAATCGATTTATTAGTTGGCGTTGTGACCATCATATTTTGAAAATTGATCTGAAAGCCATCAAGGTTATATGAATTGATGCTTTCCTTAACCTCAGCAGATAAACCAGATCTTTTCAATAAAATTTGAACACGAAGCAACATTTCTTCAAGATTAAAAGGCTTGGTCAAATAATCATCTGCACCAAGTCTAAGTCCTGCAATTTTATCAGCAGAACTATTCTTAGCAGTCAAAAATAAAATTGGAACTTCCTTATTATCTAGACGGATTGCTTCACAAACCTTAAAACCATCCATCTCAGGAAGCATTACATCTAAAACAATCAAGTCAAATCGTTCTTGTTTAAACGCTTTAAGTGCCGATTTTCCATCACCTACAGCATTGACTTTGTAACCTTCTAAATCCAGATTCAGCTTAATTGTTTCCTGCAAGCTAATCTCGTCTTCCACTAAAAGTATTCGCTTCATAATCTTGAATTATCTGTCAAATATACGTAGCTATTCACTTAATCAAACAATTGGATGGTTGGATAGATTTTAAAATCCAACTATTTTACAAAATAATGATACAGTAGCTCAAATTACCCGTTCAGTTAATCGTATCTAGGAAAAGTTAAATATTTAATTAAATTTGTTACCCCAAAACAATTAGTTTCATCAAAAAACCTTAAAAGTCAAATAAACCAAATGAAAAAACTATTACTCATTGTTGCCGCTGCATTGATGATGACAGGAACTGTCACTGCTCAGCGCCAAACGGCAAAAGTTGTAAGTACTGTGCCTGCACAACGTACTTGCGGAACAGGTATTTTACCTGACGAATATGAAAACTGGATCTCTGCTAAAATGCAGGAAGATGCTGCTAATAATCAAGGCAGCAGAATTAAAACAGTATATAATTTGCCAGTGGTTGTACACGTTATTCACAATGGTACAGCAGTGGGATCTAGTATGAATATTTCTGACGCTCAGGTGTTATCTCAAATCGCTGTATTAAATGAAGATTATAGAAAGCTGAATGCCGATACCAATTTGATTCCTTCAGTTTTTGCAGGACTAGCGGCAGATTGTGAAATAAATTTCTGTTTAGCACAAACAGACCCTAATGGCTTGCCAACAAACGGTATAGATAGAATTGATAGAAATACGAAGGGATGGACAGCACCTCCATACGCTAAAACATATGTTGATGCTACAATCAAACCTGCTACTATCTGGGACGTTAACAAGTATCTTAATATATGGGTTTGTAACTTAAGCGGTGGATTGTTAGGATATGCAACATTCCCGCCTTCAAGTACAAATACTGGATTGTCTGCGCCATTTGGAACAGCTACTTCTGATGGTGTTGTTATATTATACAATTCATTTGGTCGTGTTGGCGTTGTTTCAGCTCCATATAACAAGGGACGAACAGCTACACATGAAATAGCACATTGGTTGGGATTACGTCATATTAATGGTGATTCAAACTGTAGTTCTGACTATTGTAATGATACTCCGACACAAGCCTCATTGAACTTTGGATGTCCGAATTTTCCAAAAGTATCTTGCAGTAATGGTCCAAATGGAGATATGTTCATGAATTATATGGATTACACTGACGATGCTTGTATGTTTATGTTCACGCCTAATCAAAAGGCAAGAATGGTTACTACATTAACACATACACCTTTCCGTGTAAATCTTGCAGCTTCTAACCGTTGTAGTCCTCCAGTAGTGGCTGCTCCAGTTGCTGCGTTCACATCAAATGTTACATCCGTTGCTGTGGGTGGTTCAGTTAATTTTACTGATCAATCTACAAACTCTCCAACATCTTGGAGCTGGACATTCGCTGGTGGTACACCTTCGACTTCTACAGCACAAAATCCTTCAGGAATTGTTTATAATGCAGCAGGTACATACGCTGTTACATTAACTGCAACAAATGCAAATGGCAGCAATACATTAACTCAATCAACTTATATTACAGTAACAGGCGGAACTACAATTTCATCTTGTGATACACTTTCTAACTTTGATTTAGCCACAATGACTCCATCAATAAGTGGTTCAGCTGGTTGGGGATATGTGTCTGGTCAGAATGATTATTTAGATGTTGCTAAGGCAGACAAATTCACAATTGCAGCTGCAAACAGTACAATCGATGGAACGTATATGTCATTCGGAATTGGTTCTTCCAGTGGAACAGGTCAGATTGCAACTGTAAAAGTTTGGAGCGAATCTGCAGGATTTCCTTCTACGGTTTTAGGTACTGCAACTGTTTCTTATGATTCAATCGCAGCTTATGCTTTATCAGGTGCTGAAATGTGGGTTGATTTTACACCAGACATTCCGGTTTCAGTTGGAAACGTTTATGTTGGGATTGAATTTGGTTACACAGCTGGTGATACATTAGCACTAATTCATAGCGCTGATGGAGAAGTAACTCCAGGTACTGCCTATGAATTATGGAGTGATGGATCATGGCATGCCTATAGTGAAACTCCTGCTTCTTGGGGACTTAACGTTGCTCATTTAATTCGCCCTGTTATTTGTACAAGTGGAACATCATCAAATACAACTTGTGATTCAATTACTAATTGGGATGCAACAGTAATGACTCCTTCGATTCTAGGATCAAGCGGTTGGGGATATGTTTCTGGCCAAAATGACTATTTAGATGTTGCTAAAGCAGATGCTTATTCAATTACAGGAACAGGTTTAACAGTTGACGGAACGTATATTGCATTTGGTATTGGATCATCAAGTGGAACAGGTCAAACTGCAACTGTTAAAGTTTGGAGTGATGCAGCGGGATTACCTTCTACAATGTTAGGATCAGCAACAATCAGCTATGATTCAATTGCTGCTTACGCAGCTTCAGGATCTGAAATGTGGGTGGACTTTACACCAGATGTACCAGTAACTGCAGGAACAATTTACGTAGGTGTTGAATTTGGTTATACTGCAGGTGATACTTTAGCAATCGTTCATTGTGCTGATGGTGAAATTGCAACCGGAACAGCTTATGAATTATGGAGTGATGGATCATGGCATGCATATAGTGAGACTCCTGCATCTTGGGGAGTTAATGTTGCTCACTTGATTCGTCCAGTGATATGTAGCAATTCAAGCGTTGGTATCGAAGAAAACATACTTGGTGCTGTTAACTTATTCCCTAATCCAACTCGTGGTGAATTAACAGTCGTTTTATCAGACGTAACTTCTGCTTCTGATATTTCATTCAGAATCTTCAACATGGTAGGCGCTGAAGTATTAACTACTTCCTTACCATCTAATGGAAATGGCACTTACCATATGGACTTATCGCATTTATCTCAAGGATTATATTTCGTAGAGATTAACAATGCTACTACTAAAACAGT
>JBKCGZ010000073.1:0-2962 GCA_046303115.1 Bacteroidota bacterium
TCCTGATACCGACAATGCTATTTTCTTTAAATCGAATTTGTTTTCGTTTGTATCAAATACTCCAATACGAACTGCATTACGTGATATTTCTGAATTTAAATTAATCTATCTTCCTACCGGCGATACGCTTCGCATTTATGCTGCCCACTTTAAAGCAAGTTCTGGTGCGACTAACGAAGCACTGCGTGCAGCGGAAGTAGATAGCTTACGGAAGGTTACGAATGCACTACCACCTAATGCTAAGTTTTGGGTATGTGGCGACTTTAACTTTTACAGCACGAGTGAACCAGCATATCAAAAGTTACTGCAAATAACTGCAAACGCAGAAGGAGAATTTTATGATCCAATAACTATCACAGGTGTTTATAATAATTCCGCTTATTCAATCTATCATACGCAATCGCCACGGGTGCGCTCTTTTGGTGGTGGCGCTACAGGAGGATTAGATGATCGCTTCGATTTTATTCTCTATTCGAAAGCAGTTAAGAATGGCGTTGGTGTTTCTTATCAAAATAACTCTACTATTGCTTATGGAAATGATGGTAATCATTACAATGATTCCATTAATCGAATGCCTAACACCGCAGTGACACAAGCAGTAGCCAATGCCTTGCATGATGGCTCTGACCATCTTCCTGTAATGGCAACATTTATTTTTCCTACACTAGCAACCAATGATATTGGTGTATCTTCTTTCATTGCACCCACTGTTACAAATTGTTCGAACACCAATAAATCGTTAAGTGTAAAAGTCAAGAATTTTAATTCAACAGCGATTGATTTTTCGAGTGCGCCAGCCACTATTACTTTAAAAGTGACAAATCCTCTATCCAATATTCAGACGTTTACAGCTAATCTGAATTCAGGGATTCTTACTTCAAATCAAGATACAACTATCGTACTCACGAGCACTTATAATTTTTCCACTTCGGGAACCTATTTCTTTCAGGGATATTCAACTTTATCGGGTGATATAAATGCTAGTAACGATACGATGAGTGTTTATTCGATGACGGTTTCATTATCACAATCAGCGACTATAACTCCAAGTGGAACGGTTTCTATCTGTGATGGGAATAATCAGGTTTTACAAGCTTCTTCTGGTAGTGCTTATTTATGGTCCAATGGCGCTATAACGCCAAGCATATCCGTAAATACTGCTGGAAGTTATTTCGTTACTGTAACCGATATAAATGGATGTAGTGCGACATCTTCCACAACCATCTTAAATGTAATTACTCCAACAAATACAGGATTAGTATTTCATGAAAACATGGGAACTGTGAGTGCTACTACCTCCATCGCTACGCATGAAACGAACAATGGATTTGAATCTGATTCACTCACCATGTCGGGCACTGGCGATGTAAGAATCACCGCAACATCAAACGGATATACAGATGCCAGTGGTGGTGCAAATATTTTTTTAACGAATACTGTTGGAAGAACATTTATTATTTCAGGAATTAATACCATCGGAAGATCTAATCTGCTACTTTCCTTTGGATTATCTAGAAGCAATACTGCAGTAAACGGAAGTGAACTACAAGTAAGGTATAGCACAGATGGAGTAAATTATACTTCGCTAACAATAAATCCAATTACTTCAACAGCGTCATGGACTTATATAACTGTTGCTGGTAGTATTCCGCAAACAAGTAACCTTCGTTTACAATTCCGACAAAATGGAACTTCTTCGCAATATCGAATTGATGATATTTCTTTAACCTATTCCTTAAAATCAACAATTACTACCGCTAACAATGCTACTACATTTTGCAATGGAGATTCTTTATTGTTAACGTCTTCGAGTGGCAATACCTATCTGTGGAATACAGGCGAAACCACCAACAGCATTTATGTAAAATCAGCTGGGTATTATTCCGTAACTACCGATTGTATTAACAGCGATTCCATATTTATTTCTAGTACCGCATGTTCTTTTATTACGCTACAGTTACAGTTGTTTTTAGAGGGTTATTATTTGAGCGGACAAGTACTGCAACCCATTCTTTACAATAATGGTTTATCAACCAACCCGAACGCCTGCGATTCGATTACTTGTGAACTTTATACTAGCACTGGGACATTCGTTACCTCGCAGAAAGGACTTTTATTGATTGATGGAAGTGTGAGCATTCTGTTTCCATCCACACTCCTGGGAAACAGCTATTATATTGTTGTTAAGTCGAGAAATACCATCGAGACCTGGAGCAAGCTGCCCGTATTATTTAACAACCCTGTTATTAATTATAGCTTTAAACAATAAATCGGGCTTTTTAACTTAAAAGAGAGTGTTTATCTTTCGGGAATAATTTATACGCCTTTATGTTAGCTAATCGTTTCTTCCGACCTGCGCTTATTGCTTGTCTTGTTGCATTTCATCTTGTTTCTTATTCTCAAAAGCTTCCGGCTAACTGGCAGAATCTTGATTTATCAAAGGATTCCGTTTATGGCGTTGGAACTAATCGTGCTTACAATGAATTATTAAAAGGTAAAACATCTACTTCGGTAATAGTAGCCGTTATAGATGATGGCACCGACATTAATCACGAAGATTTGAAAGCACATATCTGGAAAAATAAAAACGAGAAAATGGGTAACAGCGTTGATGATGATAAGAATGGATACATCGACGATATAAATGGTTGGAATTATTTAGGAAATAAAATTCAGAGTTATGAAATCGATAATTACGAAGTCACTCGTTTAGTACGTACGTATCAATCGTTTTTTAAATATCCATCCGACATTAAAAACAACCCCGATGAATATGCTAACTATCAAAAGGCATTAAGTATTTATGAAAATAGAAAGAAGGAATACGAAACGATTGATAAGCGCTTATCTTCTTCCATCACTTATTTCGAATCGTTGCAAAAGAAATTAAATCGTGATACGCTTTCAATAAAAGATTTGCAAGAGAATCCTTCTACCGATTCGTTGATCATAATTACTACGA
>JBKCGZ010000074.1:0-4338 GCA_046303115.1 Bacteroidota bacterium
GATGAAGCTTTTACTACCGGAACTTTTGGTGGATTAACGCCTGTAATAAAAATTGATGGACGGATAATAGGAGAGGGTAAACCCGGTCTGGTAACAGAAAAATTGAGTACCCTTTACAAAGGGTTAATTGATCAAGAGGTAGAGCGCTTTAAAAACAAATAATCATGTCAACTAAACGACTTTGCCTTTGGTCAGGCCCACGAAATATTTCAACTGCCTTAATGTATTCTTTCGCACAGCGCCCCGATACGACAGTTTTTGATGAACCACTTTATGGCTATTATTTAAAACAAACAATCGCTAAAGAATATCATCCAGGTGCAATTGAAATAATGAATTCAATGGAATGTGATGGAAGTAAAGTCGTAGACTTCATGATGGGGGAGTTTGATGCAGATGTGGTGTTCTTTAAGAATATGTGTCATCATTTACTCGAACTAGATACCGCTTTTATGCAGGATACTATCAACCTGATTTTAACAAGGCATCCTGCTCAGGTGATTACTTCTTTTTCAAAGGAAATTCCTAATCCGAGTTTATTGGATATCGGAATGAAAACGCAAGCTGAATTATTAAATGAGCTATTAAATCGCAATGCGCATGTTATAGTCATCGATTCAAATGAACTACTAAAAGCACCTGAACAATATTTAAATTTGCTATGTAGTAAATTAGACATTCCATTTTACACTGAAATGTTATCATGGGAAAAAGGTCCTAAATCATATGATGGTCCATGGGCTCCTCATTGGTATTCCAACGTTCATAATTCAACGGGATTTCAATCGTACGAAGAAAAGGCATTAACTGTCCCAGAGCATTTAAACGATTTATTGAATGAGGCCTTACCTTACTACTTAGAATTGAAAAAGCATAGTTTAACTTTGGTTTAAATATCATATCACTGTCCTCATTTAAATTCCCTAATTTTAACGCACAATATTTAGCTATGCGTCGTTTATTATTTTTATTCGTTTTATTCTTTATTTCTAATGCTTCATTTGGAAAAGCATTGCAAGCCAAGTTCTCCTGGTGTTCATTCTATTCACCAGAAAATGGACCTTATGTAGAAACCTACTTAGAGGTTACAGGTCAATCTTGTCATTTTACAAAAGCAGCTTCAGGAAAATTTGTAGCCTCGATAGAAGTTACGCAAGTGTTTTATCTTGGTGATTCCATCAAGGCGTTTAATAAATACAATTTGTTAAGTCCTGAAACGGATGATACCAACCGACTCGTTTTTGATTTTACCGATCAGCAACGCGTATCATTAGCTAACGGTAATTATATTATCGAGCTTACGATTAGAGATAAAAATAATCCAACAGCAAAGCCATATGTTTTAAAGGATAAATTAAAAGTCGATTACTATCCTGCTATTGTGGCGCTTTCTGATATTGAATTATTAACGGAATACATTGCTAATACGAATCCTTCCAAGCTGAATAAAAATGGATTCGATCTTTATCCGCAGGTAAGTAATTTCTTCGATAAGAATCAAAATTCTTTAAAGTTCTATGCGGAAGTATATAATACATCGGCTGTGCTTAATAATGACGCTTATTTGTTAAGCTATCGCGTTGAGACACATGAGTCACATCAAGTGCTCGATAGTTATTCTAAGATTTATCGTCAGACTGCTCGTCCAGTTAATGTGATTATGTCGGACTTAGATATTACTGACTTGAATTCGGGTAACTACGATTTGATGTTAGAAGTTAGAAATAGAAATAATGAAGTGCTTGCTAGTCGTTCGTTGTTTTTTCAACGTAGTCACGTACCTGTTATATCTTCAGATAGTTCCTATAAAGCGATTGAAGGAACTTTTGTAGCATCAATCAATAACAGGGATTCTCTTTACGAATACATCAAATGTCTTTGGCCTATTGCATCAACTGCCGAGAATAACTTTGCAGAAAACCGATTGCTTGCTTCTGATATCCGTCAGTTGCAACAGTTTATCTACGATTTTTGGGTAAAGCGTAATCCTTCAAATCCATTCTTAGCTTGGATGGAATATAAGAAGCAGGTAGACATTGTGAACAGCGAGTTTACGGCGGGTAAAAAGAAAGGGTATAATACTGAAAGAGGAAGAGTGTTTTTGATGTATGGAGCTCCAAACCAGATTTCAAAGCAATATAATGAGCCAGCATCATATCCTTATGAAATATGGCAGTATTATAAATTAAAGGATATGGCCGATCGTAAGTTTGTATTTTACTCTCGACAGCTTGCTTCCAATGATTTTGAGTTGTTACACTCTGATGCAAAAGGAGAGGTGATAAATATTAATTGGAAAGTTGAATTGCGTAAGCGCACAGAAACCCTGAATGATTTTGACAAGGTGAATCCGAATAATAATTATCAAAATCAGTCTGATCAGTTATTCCAGAATCCTCGATAAGCAAATTCATCAATGCCATCAATTAAAACGGCCGTCGTAATTTTAAACTGGAATGGAGAAGGTTTTTTAAGACAGTTCCTTCCAGGAGTGATTCAGCATAGTCAAGGTGCCAGCGTAATTGTTGCTGATAATGCTTCAACCGATAATTCAATTCCCTATTTAGAATCATTAGGCAATGTAGTTCAAATTATTCAGCTTGATAAGAATTATGGATTTACGGGTGGTTATAATAAAGCGCTAAAGCAAATCGATGCGGAGTATTTTGTTTTGCTAAACTCAGATGTAGAAGTTACTTCAGTATGGATTGATCCAATTATTGATTTAATGGACGGAAATAAATCCGTAGGAATTTGTCAGCCGAAAATAAAAGCATTTCATCAACCATCCCATTTTGAATATGCAGGTGCTAGTGGTGGTTTTATTGATTCGATGGGATATCCTTTTTGCCGTGGACGTTTGTTTAATCATCTGGAAGAAGATAAAGGCCAATATGACAACAACCTCGAAGTGTTTTGGGCAACAGGTGCCTGTATGTTTATACGAGCAGACTTATATCATCAACTTGGTGGATTAGATGAAAACTTCTTTGCACATATGGAGGAGATTGATCTGTGTTGGCGTGCTCAATTACTCGGACAAAAAGTGATGGTGGTTCCAAGTGCAAAGGTTTATCATGTTGGAGGTGGTACACTTCCGAAGAATAATCCTCGAAAGACATTTTACAATTTTCGAAATAACTTAATGATGTTATACAAGAATTTACCCGCATCTAAACTTTTTTTAGTTATTGCTATTCGTTTAATGTTGGATGGTGTGGCAGGAATTAAGTTTATGTTACAAGGTGATTTGAAAGATACCATCGCAGTAATTAAAGCGCATTTTGCATTTTATGGATGTCTGTTAAAAGGGAAATTAAAAAGAAGTCAGAACTGCGCGAATAGTCCTAAGACAATTTATCCAAATAGTATCTTATGGGCTTACTTTATTAAAGGAATCAGAAAGTATAACGAACTAAAATAAGTAGTATGAAAATTATTTGCGTTGGAAGAAATTACGCAGCACATGCCAAAGAATTGAATAATGCAGTAGAGGAGGAGCCGGTTATTTTTTTGAAACCAGATACCGCGTTGTTAAATAATAACCAGGATTTTTATCTTCCTGACTTTTCTAACGACATTCATTACGAAACAGAAGTAGTAGTTAAAATCAATAAAGCGGGTAAGCATATCGATGAGAAATTTGCCCATCGTTATTATGATTCAGTTTCATTGGGAATTGACTTTACGGCCCGCGATTTACAATCGATGTTAAAAGCCAAAGGACTGCCTTGGGAGCGTGCAAAAGCGTTTGATGGTTCAGCTGTTATCGGCTCTTTTTTGCCGCTAGCGGATGTTGGAATGATTACCGATTTAAATTTTTCAATGAGCCTAAACGGGCAAAAAGTTCAATCGGCAAATACATCAGAAATGGTGTTTTCGGTGGATAAAGTAATTGCCTTTGTATCCCGATTTATCACATTAAAAACGGGCGACTTAATCTATACCGGAACACCGCAAGGGGTAGGTAAAGTGAATGTTGGTGATAACTTAGTTGGCTTCTTAGGTGAGAAAGAATTGTTTAACTTCAAGGTTAAGTAATATTTTTAATTAATTGAAAAGCAATATTTAGTGGATATTAACTAAATTTATAATTTAGGTTTAATTGATTAAAATTTATTCTGATTTTCTAAAATCTTTTTATTGATTAAAGTGTTTTGATGCTATGGAAAAAGAAATGGTGATTCTCGTTAATGAGCAAGATGAGCCCATCGGTTTGATGGAGAAAATGGAAGCCCATGAAAAAGGGCTGCTTCATCGTGCCTTTTCAATTTTAATTTTTAATTCCAAAGGGGAAATGTTATTGCAGCAAAGGGCTTTAACTAAATACCATTCGCC
>JBKCGZ010000075.1:0-23973 GCA_046303115.1 Bacteroidota bacterium
TTGTCGGGAACAGAACGAAAATATCCTTTCTCCATCCAGTAGGTATACCATTTCGACTCAGCTTCTTTCGGAATATAATTCTTGGCAATTTCCATATTTGTAAATTAAGGTGCAAATATAGCAAATGTGCTCTAAGGAATAGGGAGATTCGTTGGAGTATTCTATCTTTTATTCTATTTTTGATGACTATGAAAATCAATCTTACTACTCGTATTTTTATCGGACTTCTTTTAGGTATTGTTGTCGGACAGGCTTATCGTTACTATCATCCTGCAGCCGCAGACTGTGAAGGCTTTGCCAACAATATTCAAGTGTTGAGTGATATCTTTTTACGACTGATAAAAATGATCATTGCTCCTTTAGTGTTTTGTACACTCGTGGTGGGAGTTGCCAAAGTGGGTGATTTTAAGGCAGTGGGTAGAATAGGATTAAAGACGATACTTTACTTTCAATTTGCAACATTATTGGCGTTGGCATTAGGGTTAGTACTTGTAAATATTTTTGAACCAGGACATATTATGCAACTTCCATTACCTGCAGATAGTGATCAATCGGGAGTAGCGAAGGTGGCATTTAATTTAAAAGAATTTATTTCACATGTAATTCCGAAAAGTGTTATTGAGGCAATGGCGAATAATGAGATCCTGCCATTAGTAGTATTCTCATTGTTTTTCGGAGTTGCTGCGGCATCGATGGGTGAGAAGGCTAAAGCTGTAGTGCATGCGTTGGACTCGGTTTCTCATATCATGTTTAAAGTGACAAATTATGTGATGTTATTTGCACCATTCGGAGTTTTTGGGGCTATAGCGGCAGTGGTTGCGAAACAAGGATTAGGAATTATTGGTGGCTATCTTTATTTGATTGCTTGTTTCTATGGCGGATTATTATTCTTTGCCTTCGTGATATTATTATCAATTTGCAAGGCTCTTAAAATTCCTTTTTTCAAATTGATAGCACATGTAAAAGATCCAATCATTTTAGCATTTAGTACAGCATCAAGTGAGTCAGCCTTTCCGAAGACAGTGGAGGCATTAGAAAAGTTTGGATGTAGCAATCGTATTATCAGTTTTGTATTGCCATTGGGTTATTCATTTAATCTCGATGGTTCTATTATGTACATGACTTTTGCAACGGTATTTATTGCACAATCTTACGGAATTGAGTTGAGCCTGCAACAAGAAATAACGATGATGTTAATGCTACTAGTTACAAGTAAGGGTATGGCTGGAATTCCTCGTGCATCCCTGGTCGTTATAGCAGGAATGTTGGGTGCATTTCATATTCCGGAAGCAGGATTGTTACTGCTATTAGGAATAGATCAAATATTGGATATGGGTCGATCTGCTACTAACGTAATTGGAAATGCAGTAGCTACTGCTGTAGTGAGTAAGTGGGAGGGGGAATTAAAGCTTACTGATTAATTTTTTTTTAACACAGTATTCTCATCCGTTTTAAGGGCTTTTTTTTCAGCACTTAAAAGTTGAAGTGCTGTGTCACCCAAAACCTCGAAGTGTTTTAATGTACCATCATTAAAATTAAGTGAAAGCAAATACCTATCATCATCTTCATTGTATAGGAATTTCCCACTTTTTTCGATTAAACTATCTTGCGAATCAGCACCAATTTTGGTCTCGGTATATTTAAAATTACTATCTGGATGTAATGTTAAAAATGAATTGATGCCATCGCAATCTTTACAAGGTAAAACTCCTGAAAAATTTTTATCGGGTGCGATAGAATCGATTTTAATTAAAGAAGTATCGGTGTTGATGGTGTCATAAACAACCACTACATTTTTAGTATTTCTTTCGCAGGAAATAATGGTCCAAGAGGCAATAGCAAACAGTAGTACTTTTTTCATTTTCTTTACTTATAGGTTGCAAGATAACTTTTTTTTAGAAAAATAAAAATTTATTTTCATTTTAAAAAGTGTAATACATGCTAAAGGTTCCACTCAAATTGACAGGAGGATTCAGTCCCGATGGGTCATATACGAAACAAGCAAAATTACCTTTTATCTGATGGTTGCTTGGCGAATAATAGGTAATGTTTAATGTACCAGGATTGCTATTGCTAGAAGTGAAGGCAAATCCAAGTGTGTTAGTGTAGTAGATGCTGTTTATTGATTCTGTGATCGGATGTGATCCAGGAGTATAGTCAGTTAAATCGAAGGTAATAGTTGGACCATTCGCAGAGATTCCATTCATGGTCAGGGTAAGAGCCTCGTCGGCAAAGGCAGTCGTTGCGCAGTAGTTACCAATATTATCATTCCATTTGATAAATCCATTGGGAAGTAAGCACACATCTACAACAGGATTAGTATAAACGGGATCTTCTTCACATCCTGAAAAGCATAAGCTAATAGAAACGAGAAATAATAAAATGTAACGATTTATCATAATTGAATTAGTTGATTTTAGAATTTTTATTTCGTAAAAGATGATCAGCAATTACTAATGCCGCCATTGATTCAACAATAGGAACTGCGCGTGGTACAACGCAAGGATCATGGCGTCCTTTGCCTGCTAACGCTACTGCATTACCGTTTTTATCAACGCTTTGTTGCTCTTGCATGATAGTCGAAACTGGTTTAAAGGCAACTCGGAAATAAATAGTTGCTCCATTGCTGATTCCCCCTTGAATACCACCAGAGTTGTTAGATGCTGTTTTAATTCCTTTATCAGATGAAATAAACAAGTCGTTATGCTCACTTCCTTTACGAAGCGTGCTTGAAAATCCATCACCAATTTCAAAACCTTTTACAGCATTAATGCTCATCATGGCCTTGGCTAAATCAGCGTGAAGTTTATCGAATACAGGTTCGCCTAATCCAACAGGGACACCTTTAATGACGCAGGTGATGCATCCACCAACACTGTCGCCAGCTTCTTTAATCGATAGAATATACTCTTCTATCTGCTTTGCGCTAACGGCATCGGGACAACGAACGATATTACTATCGATTAAACTTAAGTCGATAGATTCAATATTCTGTTCCATTGAAATTTTTCCAACGGAACTAACAAAAGCTTGAATAGATATTTGATGATGGTTTAATAAAAGCTGTGCAACTGAACCACCTAATACGCGTGCAACTGTTTCACGAGCTGAGGCTCTTCCGCTTCCGCGATAATCACGAATACCATATTTTTCTTCGTAGGTGAAATCAGCATGATTCGGACGATAAACATCTTTTAGGTGCAAATAATCTTCTGGCTTGGTATCTTTATTACGAATGAAAATTGCTATAGGAGCTCCTGTTGATTTTCCTTCAAACACTCCTGAAAGAATTTCGAACTGTTCATCTTCACTACGAGAGGTAGTTATCGCACTTTGACCAGGCTTTCTTCTGCTTAATTGTTTTTGAATGAATGCTTCATCAATAGTTAATCCCGCAGGACAACCATCAATCACAACACCGATTCCTGCTCCGTGTGATTCTCCAAAGGTGGTGATGCGAAATAATTTTCCTAATGTATTGCCTGCCATTTTATTTTCTTTTATAAATCATGATAAAGTCATTCATGAAATAATTATTGCCAATATCAAAATCTTTAACCTCCTCAATAATAAACCCTAATTTAAAATAAAAGTTTATCGATTTAAAATTACTTCTGTTTACAGTTAGGCGAATCGTATTCATATCAGGAATTTCATTCAATAAATTCTGAAATGAGGTTTGACCGATATTCTTTCGATGTTGATCTAAATCGATATAGAATTTATTTAGGAAATACTCGCCATCATTTTGCTTGGTAATAGAAAGATATCCAACTGAATTATTGTCAAGTTGTATCAAATAAAAATCTTGTCCATCATTCATCTGTTCTTGCATGGAAGAGGCTGAATAAAATTTATCCAACATATAATCAATCTGCTCATGCGTGATGATAGCAGGATAGTAGGCCTTCCAGATTTTAGAAGCCATTGCTGCGATGAGTTGAATATCGCTACTAGTTACTTTTTGCAAATGAATGTTCATCCTGCAACAAAGATAATCAATCTCACATTCGCCAATTGAAGTGCAATCCGTACTTTTGCACCATGAATATTTTTACCGCCGAAAAAATCAGTAAGTCGTTTAATGAGAAACCACTATTTTCTGATATTGATATCTCATTGAACGAAGGACAAAAGCTGGCACTTATTGCAGCGAATGGAAGCGGTAAAACCACGTTACTACGAATCATTGCAGGACGAGAAACTCCAGATTCAGGAAAGGTTTCTTATCGTACTGATTTACGAATGGGATATTTAGAGCAAGATCCATTTTTTACTCCTGGAGCATCTATTCTTGATTGTATTTTTGAGCCAGGTCATCCTGTTTTACATGCTATTGGTGAATATGAACGTTTGCTTTCATTAGGCGAAAATGTTGATCCTGTGGAGTTGCAGAATGTAATGGACACTTTAGATTCTTTAAATGGATGGGACTATGAAGCGCGTGCATCGGAAGTATTAGGGCGCTTGGGAATTCATGATTTAGATAAGCCGGTAAATCAATTATCCGGAGGCCAAAAGAAACGTATTTCATTAGCACGTTTACTTATTGAAGATCATGAATTGTTGTTATTGGATGAGCCTACCAATCATCTCGACTTAGATATGATTGAGTGGTTAGAAAATTATTTGAAGCGTCAGAATAAAACGATTTTATTAATTAGTCACGATCGTTATTTTTTAGATACCGTTTGTAATTCGATTGCTGAAATTGAAGACGGGAAAATTTACACCTATAGTGGTGGCTATGCCTATTATTTAGAAAAGAAAGAGGAGAGAGAGGCACAACAACGAGCGACAATTGAAAAAGCGCGCAATACTTATCGTCGGGAACTAGAATGGATGCGTCGTCAGCCAAAAGCAAGAACAACAAAATCGAAATCGCGACAAGAATCATTTTATGATGTAGAAGAAGTAGCCAAGAGTAAGAAGACCGATTCGAAGATGCAGATAACCATGCAGATGAATCGATTGGGAAGTAAAATTTTGGAATTAGAAAATATTTGCAAATCGTACGATGGTAAAACGTTGATGAAAGATTTTTCATATACGTTCAAGCGCGGTGAAAAAATCGGATTGATTGGTCGTAATGGAGCTGGTAAATCGACTTTGTTAAATATCATTATGGAATTAACAAAGCCTGATCAAGGTCGCGTGAAGTCGGGTGAAACTGTAGTTTATGGATATTACTCGCAACAAGGCATGCAGTTGCCCGAGGATAAGCGTGTGATTGAAGTCGTGAAAGATATTGCAGAATATGTGGAGACAGGAAATGGGAACTGGATTGCGGTATCTCAATTTTTGAATCATTTTAATTTTTCGGGAGCAAAGCAACATGCTTTCGTTTCGAAGTTAAGTGGGGGAGAGAAGAAGCGATTGTATCTATTGACGATTCTTTTGAAGAATCCGAACTTTTTAATTCTGGATGAGCCTACCAACGATTTAGATATTGTAACATTAAATATTTTGGAAGAGTTTTTAGAAGGCTATCAAGGTTGTATGTTAATGGTAACGCATGACCGTTACTTTATGGATAGATTAGTGGATCACGTTTTTGTATTGGATGGAACAGGTATCGTAAAAGATATCCATGGTAACTATACTGATTACCGTGAATTGTTTGAGATAAGTGCGAAGCAACAAGCGAAGCTAGACAAAGCAAAAGAGGAAAAAGTGGAAGTGAAAGTCGAAGCTCCTGTTGTGAAGAAATCCAAGTTGAGTTATAAAGAACAACGCGAATTAGAAACGTTGGAAAAGGAGTTGGAAGATTTAGAGGTCAAGAAAAAAGTAATCGTCGAATTAATGAATGATACGAGTCAGTCGCATGATGCATTAGCAAAAGCCGCTATCGACTATCAAAAGATTGACGAGATGATTGATTTGAAAACGCTGCGTTGGTTAGAGCTTCAGGAAAAGTAACTACTGGAATTGATTGACGAACAGCTGGAATATTTTTGAAGTTGTTTCGTTGTTGTATTTTTTCGAATTTAATTGATTTACCCATCGAATTCCTCTTACTGCATTGCAAAAGAAAATTTCATCAGCATTTTGTAAATCATCTATTGATATACTTTGAATTTTCAATTCGTGATTTTCTTTTTGTAGTATATCGATTAAATAATTTCTGAAAACTCCATCGACGCTTCCATCAGAAACTGGTGGAGTATAGATGCAATTGTTTTTAATGATAAATAAGTTGCTGGTATTTCCTTCAATACAATTTCGTTCGTGATTTAAAATAACAACTTCGTCGAAATGGTTATGTTGCGCAAAGATGGAAGCCATTACATATAGCTGACTACTTAATGATTTCAAACAGCTATATTTCCCGGGTGATTTAACTTGCTCATCATAAATGCCAATAGATAGACCATTGTCGGAAAGTTGATAAAACGAATCAAGTTCGTTTGCTGTTATTAAATAATTTATTTCGTTGGATGATGTTGCATAGAGTCCTGCGCCACCACGATAAATAGATACACGCACACGCGCATGGTGGTTAATGTTGGTGGATGAGCAGAGTTGTTCGATATCGGTTGTTAATTGCTTAAGGAAATCATCAGTACAATTAAGTTGTAATAATGCAGCGGAATGTTGTATGCGTTTTAAGTGCAATTCTTCCAATAAAATCTGATTTTCGAAAATGCGCATTGATTCAAAAAAGCCATCACCGAATAAAAATCCGCGGTTGCTTTCAAGTTCTGATTCAATAAAATTCCCGTTATGACAAATCATTAGAAAGGAGGATTCATTAAGACGTTGATGAAGTATTTCAAAATCGTCGGATCTAAAATGATTGTATAAAGTAATCCGAATATTGCTCCAAAGAAATGTGCGTCGTGATTAATATTTGTCCCACCTCTTTTCGACATTGTGTATTCAAAGAAAAGGTAAAGTGGTCCAAGGATAACACCTGGTAGTGGTAATACTCCAAAAATGTAAATCTTTTGCCATGGGTCGAATAAGATGGATGCAAAAAGTACTGCGGCTATTGCACCAGAAGCTCCTAAAGAATTATAGTAAACATTATTTTTATGTTTGTTAAGAGAAGGAGCATTCGCAACGAGGATTCCTCCGAGGTATAAAATGGCGAAATAGATTTTACCATTTTGTGGAAATGCATTTATGTAATACATTTCTACCATAGCTCCGAATCCTATCAAAACCATCATATTGATGAGTAGATGAAAAAATCCGGCATGTAAAAATCCGGATGTAAGTAATCGCCAGTACTCTTTGCGATGATGCACCATATAAGGATTCAGCATTCCTTTCGATTGAAACGTGGGGTTTGTAAATCCAACGATGGAAGTTGCAACGGTTACAAGTAGAATTATTAATGTGAAAGACATAGTTCAAAAGTAGGAAGAAAAATTATTGGGAAAGGTGCGCAAGTGAAATTAAACGTTTGTAAATGTTTACTAACCGAATAAATACAAACCAATGTTTATTTTTACCTCGGGGTGGGGCTGCTATCCCCCCATGGAGTCGGGTAATTAATTTGACCCGTCAAAAAAAGTTTACAGATTAAATAATTATCAAATTATCCATCCTATAATCTATCGAAATTAAATTATCAAATTTTCAAATTGAATTAAACGTTTGTAAATGTTTATTGCTTGGTAGTTATAATAGATTAATATAATTTTCTTCGCAATGGACGAGGCCAGGTGGCCCCTTATTTTTTTATGACAGCCTTTGTTATTAAGAGTTGCCAATTAGATTGTTTTGATTTTAAATTATATTAACGTTTCATAGTTGATGGGATATGTTTATAGTTTTTTGATCAACTATTATTTTAAATATTTTAAAATCCGCTATTATAATAAAGCAGCTAAAGTCAGATGGTAATAATTTTATCACTAGTTTTATTCTATGTAATTTTTAAATTAAACAATAATTAGCTATGTATTTTGAAAGTCGATTTAGGTTAGATTTCTTTATCATTATTATAAATGTAATGTTTTATACTTCATGTTCTGATGATGATGCTCCTGTTGCATCTAATGGTGGTGGTACTTCGGAAGTGACATTTACTGATATTGATGGAAATGTTTACCACGAAGTAAAGATTGGAAATCAAATATGGATGAAGGAGAATTTAAAAACTACTCGGTATAGAAATGGCGCGTTTGTGACCTCCAATTTAAGTGATTTGGGATGGCAAGCAAATATTACTGGCGCATCTGCAGATTATAATAATGACCCACCTATAACAAATGTATATGGTAAGCTTTATAATTGGTATGCGGTTACTAATCCACTTGGTTTATGTCCTGTTAATTGGCATGCTCCAAGTGATTCTGAATGGACAGAGCTTGCTAAGTATCTTGGAGGTGATTCGATTGCTGGAGGTAAATTAAAGGAGATTGGAGTTAGTCATTGGGCTAGTCCAAATACTGATGCGACTAATTCAAGTGGATTTGCTGGTTTGCCGGGTGGATATCGTTTGCCAACTGGTGCTTACTATAATATTTATGCAGTTGGTTTTTGGTGGAGTGCAACACAAGACTCTTTAACGGGTGCGTATTTCCGAAGTTTGAATTCTTCGAATGATGATCTGTTCAGGAATAGCTATAAAGAAACGTACGGTTTTTCGGTAAGGTGTGTGAAGGATTAGTAACATATTCTCTAGTGATTTTTGCTAATCAACATTTGTAAGTCTATATTTTTCTTTCGCTACGCCTAAGAAATTATCGTGGTATTAAAATGTAGTATTCTTTTATAGTGCATTATTACTTATCTTCAAAAGTTTCATTAGATGGACTCATAAATTAACATGAGTGAATTCACTCATTTTTTCAAAAATCTTACATCGATTTTTGAGTAATAAACAATTATGCTATTTATTGTTAATTTCTTAAATGATTGAATTTCAATTATTATTTGGTTAATAAATGGTTTTCTTGGGTGAAAAAAAAAGAAAAATCTTGCATTGCATTGAAGTAAGCCTTAATTTGAATTTTATTAATTCAGTTAATCGCTGAAATGGTTCTTTAAAAATTATTTTTTATTTGTGTCAATACAAATACAAATAGTTAATAAAATAGAATATATATAGATAGAATTGTGAATTGATTGGTCGCTACAAAAATTGTTTTTTAGTCTAGTAATTATTATGTAAATCCTGCAGAATTATTGCAGCTTTGTTTTAAGTATAATTTGTCAGGTAGTAATTTAAAAATATATTAAATGTTATTGAATATTATAAATAAATACAGCGTTCGGCAGTCTTCTTTGAAAGAGGTTAAGGCTATTTTATTGCTGATTTCCGTTTTTGTTTTAGTGGTTTGTAAAGCCAGCGGAAAGAACTGTTGTTGTCATTTTATATCGTTTGAGCTAAAAAACAGCTACAAAATTTCTTGTTTTTTTAATCCAATAGTATTATCTGAATTTAACAATTCAACGTTACCAAAAACAATTCTTGCTGCTAATAAGACTAGTCATTTGAAGCCTATTTCAATTGCCTTATTCAAAGTTCAATTTAGTTTTTATGATTTAACATCCCTTGATGATAACTCTTGTAGCAACAAAAGCGAATCATTTAATAAAGTCCGAGATCAATTCTATCATTCGGCCAATGTGAATTTAATATCACGTATGGCTTCAATATATACTCCTGTTTTCAATTATGCATCACAGGAGAAATACCAAGCTTAGAAAATCTAATTAACCTAAATTATTTAAACCATGACAAAAAACTACACACAACAAAAGCGGCCGTCTTTGAGCTCATTGCTCTTAAGATGGCTGTTCGCATTTAGCACAATGCTAATTTGCTTGTTTGCGGGATCAGCTTTCTCACAAAGTTGTACCGGAGTTCCGTCGTCAGCAGGAGTTGCTTCTGCGTCGTTAACTTCTGTTTGTCCTAATTCAACGGTTGCATTAACCGTACTTGGGGCTTCAACAGATGCAGGAATTCAATACCAATGGTATGAGGCTTCAACCACTGGTGGGCCATACACTGCGGTGGCATTAGCTAACGATACTGTATTTAATACAGGATCATTAGCTTTTACTACTTACTATGTAATGGCTGTTAAATGCGTTGCTACAGGCGACTCGGTCTTAACAAATGAAGTAGGCATTACAGTATTGCCTCCGTTGCCTGCGAGTATCACTTTGGCAGCTTCGTCAACTAGTGTATGTGCTGGCGCATCTGTAACTATTACAGCTACGCCTACAAATGGAGGAACTCCAACTTATGTGTTTTACGTAAATGGAAATCAAGTGCAATCAGGCGCATCTGATTCCTATACTTACACTCCTGCGAACGGAGATGTAGTAACAGCACAAATGACATCTACTGCTACTTGTGTTACTGGTTCTCCAGCATCTTCAAATAGCATAAGTATTACTGTAAGTTCAGCATCAATTACTGGCTCAACAGTATTTTGTGTTGGAGGGTCTACTACTTTAACAGCATCTGCAAATCCTGCAGCTACTGATTACGCATGGACATTGAATGGCTCTGCATTAGCTACTACTAGTTCGATTACAGCAAGTGCTGCAGGCGTTTATGCTGTAGTAACTACAGATGCTAACGGATGTACTGCTACAGCATCACAGACAGTGAGTGAAGCTGGTAATCCAACGGTTTCAATCTCTTCAGATTGTTCTACATTATTAGCAGGTAACAGTGCAGCATTATCTGCTTCTGCAACAGCTAATTTTGGAACAATAACAAATTATCAGTGGGTATTAAATGGTTCAACAAATGTTGGAACTAATTCTTCATCATACAATGCTTCAACAGGTGGTTCTTATACTTGTGTGGTAACAAACAGTGCTGGATGTACTGGTATCTCTAATGCTGTAGTCATTGAAAATACTTCAGCATTAAACGGTGCTTACACAATTGGTGGAATAGGATGTAATAACTTCACAAGTTTTGCAAATGCATTTGCAGCATTAAACGCTCGTGGTGTTAGTGGAAATGTAACGTTTACTGTTGCCAATGCTTACACAGAGACTGCTCCTTCTGGAGGATTAACTTTAAATATGTGTGCGCTTAGCTCTTCTTTATTACCAAGTGCTACGCAAACAATTACATTTATTAATGGTGGTGCTACTAAACCTGTTATTTCTGCAGGTGTTGGTGCTTCAACAACTGTTGATGCAATTATAAAATTAGTGGGTGTTGATTATGTTACATTCAATGGAATTAATGTTGCAGAAAGCGCTTCCAATACAACAGCTACAACTCGTGCTGAATGGGGATATGCTTTATTAAAATGCGATGGTAATAACGGATCAAATAATAATAGTATTATTAATTGTTCAATTACTTTGAACAAAGCTAACACAGCTTCAAGAGGTATTTATTCAGGTAATCATACGGACTTAAATACTACTGCACTTACTTACACAGGAGCATCTAATGATCTTACTCAAGTTGATGCATCTCGTAATGGACGTAATACATTTTATGGTAACGCCATTCAAAATGTTTACATGGCAATATCATTAAATGGTAATGCAACTGCTTCGGTTAATCAATCATTGAATGATACGTTAAATGCTATTGGTGTAATTGGTCAGGCAGCAAACGTGATTACTAATTTTGGTGGAGGTTCAGTTGCATGCATCGCAGTTGGTGGAGCAAATCAGCGTGGAATTACTATTGATAATAATTCAATAACTGGTGGTACAGGTACTACTGCAGCTTTAACTGCAATTAATCCAGGTGCTGGTGTTTGGGGTAAAATCCGTAATAATACTATTTCTTTAACTGGTAGTGGTACTACAGTAGCACTACGTGGTATTGAATGTAGTTTTAGCGGTGGTTCAAATGCTGATCCTAATATCGTTATTATTTCAGGAAACACGGTTACTTTAACATCAACAACAATCACTACGGGTGCTGGAACTGGTATTCTTTGTACAGCTGGAGGTGTTGGAGTACAAAATACAGTAACAGGTAATACGGTTACTGGTTGTTCTTTAACATCAACAACTGGTGGTTTTAACGGGATTTCAATGAGCCACACAAGTACAAACTCAGTAAATAACGTTAGTAATAATACGATAACTTCAAATACACTATCTGGAACAGGACAGTTTTTAGGAGTATCTTGTTTTCAGACTTCTGCTGCGGTAGTAAATGGAACTGCTACATTATCTAATAATAATGTTTCATCAAATACAAAAACATCAACAGGAAATATGTTTTGTGTTTACAATGGATTAGGTGCTGGTAGCTCAGTTACATTAACGGAAAATAATAACACTGTTAATGGCAATGTGATAGCGGGAGGTTCTGCCGCATGTACCTTGGTTGGTGTTACTGCTCAAGGAACAACCTTCACGATGAATGGTAATACGATTACTAATAATTCAGTTACCGCTGTAAATGGAACTGCAGTAGGAAACGTGCTTGCAATTCAAAGCTCTGGTGCATCAACTATATCTTCTGCTATTACAAATAATACCGTTAATGGAGTTACATTAGGTGGTGTTTCTTCTGGGGCATGCCTTGTACGTGGTATTCTTGCAACAACAGCTGCAACTGATGTTCGTGTAATTAGTGGTAATGATATTTCCAATGTAAATACATCCTTCACTACAAGTGCAACGTGTATTGGTATAATCGTGGCAACAGGTGGTGATTGTCAAATAAAGAATAACAAGATTCATAATTTTACACCGGGCCAAAATGGTTCTGTTTTTTCAGGTGCAAAAGGAATTATTGTTAGCGGTGGCGCTACGACATCAATTTATAATAACTTAATTGGTTTTGATTATACTTCTGCAGTACCAGTATTGACTAGCAATAACGCGATTGTTGGGGTAGAGGTTACCGCTGGTTCGGCAACCAATATTTACTACAACACGATAAGATTGGCGGGTAGCGGAAGTGGTACAGGTTTCGGTTCGAGCGGTATCAACTTAACTTCAACTACTCCTGTTGTTGATATTAGAAACAATATTGTTAGCAATACAATGAATGGTGGTGGTGCAACTGCTTCTGCAGCTTCAGTGGGATTACGTCGTGTTGCAACAGCTCTAACTGGTTATTCATCCACATCAAATAATAACTTATGGTTTACAAGTGCAATTCCTGCAGCGGCAACAGCACTTTATTTTGATGGAACAACGGCTTATGCGTCATTAGCAGATTTCAAAACACAGGTTGCTGGTCGTGAATCAAATTCAGTTACTGAGAATATATCACCTTCATTTATCAGTACTAATGGTACTTCAGCAAACTTCTTACATATTACTTCAGGTACGGCAACGTTTGCTGAGTCTGGCGGTAGTTCTATTTCTGGAATCAATACTGACTATGATGGCGATGTAAGATCTTTCCCATCAGATATTGGAGCAGATGAATTCGCAGGAACTCCAATCGCGCCTTATATTACATCTGTAACAGCAAGTCCGAGTACTTCGGGAGCTTGTACACCAACAGATCGTACAATTACAGCAGTGGCTATTGGACCAGTAAATCCAATTACTGGAGTAGTATTAAATTATAGCTATAACGGTACTGCACAAACTCCAATTGCAATGACAAATGGTGGATCCGGCAATACATGGACTGGGGTTATTCCTGGTGCTACACCTGGAAATGCAGTTGTTACATATTCTGTAACGGCAACAGATGGAACCTTTAGCGTTACCACAAATGGTCCTTCAAGTTATCAAGATGCATATTTAACAGGCTACTCATTAACAGCAACATCAAGTTCTTCTTCAATTTGCTTTGGTAGTTCGGTTAACTTAAGTGCTTATATCGGTGGACCTGCAACAGCGCCTAGTTATGGTCCTGCTAACGCAACATCAACTGCAGATGAGGATATTTTAGGTGTAACATTTGGCACTTTATCAAATACCTCAACTTGTGCAACAACTGGTGGACCTGGATCTACACTTAATCAGTATAGTAATTATACAACAAGTGTTCAGGCACCATTAATCGTTGCAGGTCAAACTTACTCTTTCAGTGTTACAGTCGGAACTTGTGGTGGTGTTTATACTAATCGTTCAGTTATTTATATTGACTGGAACCGTGATGGTGATTATTTAGACGCGAATGAGCAAACTGCAGAACCTGCAGCTGTAAGTGGACCACATGTTTGGACTGGTACAATAACAGCGCCTACCAATTTGAGCCCAGGTAAAACTGGAATGCGTGTAATTACAAACGAGGTAACAACTGTTACAGCTCCAACAGCAACATTCTCTTGGGGTGAGGTTGAAGATTACTATCTGAATTTAGCAGGTGGTGCTGGTTTTACGTATTCATGGTCTGACGGAGTCAATACTGTGTTTACAGGTACAGGAACTTTCACGCCTTCTGCAGTAGGAACCTATTCTTTAAATGCTGTAGGGACAGACGTGAATGGATGTATTTTACAAGCTGCACCAGTAATAATAGCTGTTAATGAAATTCCAACTGCACCAGCTGCCACAAACAGTACGCAATGTGGTTTGGCGATACCAACTGCATCAGTTGCTTCAACAACTACCAATACTAATCCAGGATTTAACTGGTATGCTAATGCAACAGGTGGTTCTCCATTACAGTCATCGACAAGTGCAACTTATAATACTGCAATTTCTACAACTACTACATTCTACGTTTCTGAAATTAATATTGCTTCAGGTTGTGAGAGTGCAAGGACACCTGTAACAGTTACAGTTGTTTCTCCTGATCCAATTGCAATCACTTCCAGCGCAAATAATGTTTGCCCTGGAGTTGGAGTAACATTAACAATAAATCAAACGGGAACAAATAATAATTATGTATATACATGGAATGGAAACGGACTAAGCGCTGGTACAACAGGAAATCCAATTGTGGTAACACCAACAGTTGGAGGTTCTAATACCTATAGCGTTACAGCAACAGATGCTGCTTTGGGTTGCGTTAATAATGCGAGCTTTACAATTACAGCGGTTGCACCTCCTTCAATTACTGGTTCAAGTGCAACACCTGGAACTATTTGTGCCGGTTCTCCATCGACATTATTAGGAACTACAACAGTTATAGGAACAGGACCTCAATCGGAACCAACTGGGTACCCTGCATCAAATGCAACATCTACAGCTGATGAGGAAATCTTGAATGTGATATTTAAATCGATTAACCAAAGCTCAACGTGTGCAACATTAGCACCTGGAGCAGGATCGATTTTAAATCAATATAGTAATTATACTACATCCGTTTCGGCTCCATCAATTACTACAAACGAGGTTGTTTCATTTAGTGTTCAAATTGGAACATGTGGTGGAAACTATACTAACCGTTCTGTAATCTACATTGACTGGAATCGCGATGGTGATTTCTTAGATTTAAATGAAACTGCTGCTACAGAACCTGCTGGTGTAGTAGGTGCTCATACTTGGAATGGTACATTAACAGTACCTTCAAATGCATTGGCCGGAGTAACAAGAATGCGTGTTATCAATAATGAAACAACCGGTATTACAGCATCGAACGTAACTTATACATGGGGTGAAACAGAAGATTATATTGTAAATATACTTGCACCAGTTCAAGAAGCTGGAACATACACGTGGTCATGGTCTGATGGATCTTCTGTGATTTCAAATACAAATACAGCAACAGTTAATCCTACAACTACAAGTAGCTACATTGTTACAGCTACTGATCCTTTAACAACTTGTACTTCATCGGCTACTGTAACTGTCAATGTTAATCCATTACCTGCAGCTCCTGTTGCAACAAGTAGCTCACAGTGTGGTGTTGGAGTTCCAACATGTTCAGTAAGTTCATCTGAATCAGGTGTTTCTTTCAACTGGTATAATAGCGCGGTTGGTGGTACATTAATTCAAGGAGGTGGTTCAACATTAACATCAACATCAATTAATACTTCAACAACTTTCTATGTTTCTGCATTAAACACAACAACAAATTGTGAAGGTCCTCGTACAGCAGTTTTAGCAGAGGTTGTTCAACCTGATGCAGTAACAGCCAATGTATCTGCTTCAACAATTTGTATAGGTTCTTCTATTGATTTATCAGTTTCTCAAACTGGTTCAAACAACACTTATTCTTATACATGGAATGGTGGGGCTGGAAGTGGAATTACTTCTGCATTAAGTGGTGGTTCACAGACAGTAACTCCAACTGCAATTGGCACATACACTTATACTGTAAATGCTGTTGATGGTGGATGTTTAGCATCTTCAACTGTTACAGTGAATGTTAGTGGATTCCCTAATGTAAGTTCAATTACAGCTAGTCCTTCAACAATATGTGATGGTAGTTCAAGTACGTTATCAGCGACATCACTGATACAGTCGTCAGGTCCGCAGACAGCGCCTTCAGGTTATCCAGGTTATTCAAACTCATTCCCATCTACAGATGATGAGCAAATTTTCAGTGTTTCATTCGGGTCAATGACAAATAACCAAGCAGAAACATGTGCTTCTAACTACACTGACTATTCAGGTTTAGTTCCAACACCAACAGTTGTATCTGGTGCTTCAGTTCCATTTGAAGTTCGCCAGAATGAATGTGATGGTGCTACCTATTATAGCAATGGTTTATCAATATACATTGACTGGAATCGTGATGGTGACTGGGCTGATGCAGGGGAACAAGCTTATACATCAAATGGTTTATCTGCTTCTTTCGGAGTTTCTCCTGGTGGTGATAATGTTCGATCAGGAAATATTACAATTCCTTCGACCGCTGCTGCTGGTGTAACCAAGATGCGTGTGATTATGGCAGAGGGTGTTTCTTCTCCAGCATTTAACGAACCCTTTACTTACGGAGAGCAAGAGGATTATTTGATTAATGTAATTGGTGCAACACCAGATTTAAGTGCAACCTTTACATGGAATCCAGGCAATCTTTCAGGATCTTCTGTAAGTGTATCGCCTTCTTCAACAACAACCTATTCATTAGCTATTACTAACAGTGCCGGATGTACGTCAACTTCATCTGTAACTGTAAATGTAAATCCAATTCCATCATCGCCAACAGCGACACCAAGTACGCAATGCGGTAATGGAATTCCTACAGCTAGTGTGACATCTACATCAGGCGAGGCATCACCAGTTTATAGTTGGTATACTTCAGCAACTGGTGGCGCTCCAATTCAGCAATCAGCTTCCAATACGCTAACAAGTACAGTGATTACAACGTCTACTACATTCTATGTTGCCGAAGTTTATCCTTCAACTGGATGTGAGAGTGTAAGAACTGCTGTATTTGCTGAGGTTATTGCTCCTGATGCAATAACAGCTAATGCTTCAAACACTACAATCTGTTTAGGAAATTCAATTAATTTATCAGTTTCTCAGACAGGTTCAACAAATAATTATTCTTATTCTTGGAATGGAACAGCAGGAGGTGGAATTACTTCAGCATTATCAGGAGGTAATCAAACAGTAACACCTACTGCTGCTGGCTCTTACGTTTACACTGTAAATGCTGTTGATGGAAGTTGTAATACTGCTGCTACAGTATCTGTAACAGTAAATGAGTTGCCAAACATTTATTCTGCAGCATCATCAGCAAGTATGACTTGTTTAGGTACTGCGGTAACGTTAGCAGCTTATGCAGGTGATAATACACCAGCACCTACAACGTATTGTACAACTTCAAATTTCGGTGGGTCTGCAATTACCAATGTTACAATTAACACATTAAATCGTTCTTCAGGAGCACAGTTTGCTTTCCCATATTATGAAAGTGTATCAGAGGCAACTGCAACGACTGCTTTAGTTCCAGGTAATAGTTATACTGTTAGCTTAACTACGGATGCTGCTGCTATCGCTTCAGTATGGATTGATTTTAATCGTGATGGTGTTTATGATGCATCAGAGTGGGTTCAACCATTTACATCAGCTACTAGTGGATCGGCTGTAATCACAGTTCCTGCAACTGCGGTTTCTGGAAAAACAGGTATGCGTGTTCGTACAAGAGCGGCTGGAAATATAAATGGTTCTGGCGATGCTTGTACTGGAATGGGTTCTGGTGAAACAGAAGACTATACAATTACAATTCTGTCAGCTGCTGGTTCATTTGTTTGGACTGATGGAACTTCAACAGTTAGTGCTGTAAACCCAGCTACAATTACGCCTACAGCTAATACAACTTACTATGCAATATTAACCGGTTCAAATGGATGTACAGCATCATCATCAGGAATTTCTGTTTCAGTAATTTCTACGCCAGATGTACCAGCAATTTCACAATCTGTAGATACAGTATGTTTCTCTGGAAATGTAAACTTTACAATTACAAATGCACAAGGTGGGGTTACTTATCAATGGCAGTCATCGTCTACAGGTGCAGCTGGATCATTCACAGACATTTCAGGTGCTAATGGTTCTACTTATTCAGTAACTGGATTAGCGGCTACAACATACTATCAAGTTGTTGCTTCATGTGGTTCAAATGTTACAACTTCTGCAGTTAAAATGGTTTATCGTAGTGCTCCTGCTGTAGTTAGTACAGTTGGTGCAACGCGTTGTGGACCTGGAGATGTAACCGTTTCAGCTAGCGGTTCTGGAACATTTGAATGGTATGCTGGATCGGTGAGCACTGCTATACTTGGCACTGGAAGTTCATTTACAATTAACTTAACAGCAAATACAACTTTATGGGTAAATGCTCGAGAAGGAAGTTGTTCGACAGCAGCTCGTGTACCGGTAGCTATAACTGTAAATACTCCTCCTGTAATCACAGCTTCATCTTCATTGTCATCTGCAGTATGTCAAGGAAATTCTGCCACATTATCTGTGACTAGCAGTAATGCGAATTACTCTTACACTTGGAATGGTAATCCAGGAGGATCAGCAGGAACAGGAAGTTCAATTACTGTTACTCCTTCGGTATCTACGGTTTATACAGTTACAGCTACAGATTTATCGAATGGTCCTTTTGCAGGATGTAACGCTGTTCAAAATGTTACTGTAAATATTAACCCTCTTCCAACTACTCCAGTTGTTACGGCATCAGCTGCTGTTTCTTGTCCAGGTACATCTGTAACCTTAACAGCAACTTCAACTGCTTCTGGTTCTCAGGTGATTCCGACGACATATCCTGGTTATTCAAACTCATTCCCTTCAACTGCAGATGAACAAATCTTCGGTGTTACTTTCGGATCAATGGTAAATAACCAATCAGAGAGTTGTGGAACTAACTACACCGATTATTCATCATCTATAATTGCGCCTACAGTTACTGCTGGTCAGTCTGTTCCATTTGAAGTTCGTCAGAACGAGTGTGATGGTGCAACGTATTATGCTGCTGGTGTATCAATCTACATCGATTACAATCGTGATGGTGACTGGAATGATGCTGGCGAGCAGGCGTATACATCTAATGGTACATTTGCAGCATCTGGAGCATCTCCTTCTGGTGATTATGTTTATTCTGGCAACATTACAATCCCTTCAGGAGCAACTGCAGGTTTAACTAAAATGCGTGTTGTTCTTGCAGAGGGTGTATCTTCTCCTTCTCCAACAGAATCTTTCTCGTATGGGGAACAAGAAGATTATGCAGTTAATATTTTAGGACCTGCTTCAACATTTAATTGGTCGACAGGTGGAACAGGATCAAGTATTTCTGTAACACCAGCAGCAGGTAGTACAACTTATACAGTCACTGCGACATCAGCTGCTGGTTGTACTTCTGCAGTGGGTACTTATACTATTACTACTTCAAATCCTCCATCACCAGTGTTAACTGCAACAGATACTACATTGTGTGCTCCTAACTCAATCAACATTTATGTTGTAGATAACGGAACATATACTGGCGGATATCCAGCAGGAACAACAGTAGAGTGGTTAGGATATGGTTCAACAGGAGATCCTGCAACAACACCAATTAACTCATCACAAGGTTCAACATTCCAGGCTAAGGTTACCTTACCTACCGGATGTTATGCAAACTCTAATACAGTAACAGTAACAACACGTGATATCGTGGTTGTTCCAACAATCTCTCCAGCAGCTTGTGGAAACAGCAATGGTAAAGTAATCGCTCAGATTGCAAGTGCACCAGCGGCTCCTTACAACTATGTATGGACAGATGGAACAAATACAATCCGTAATGTTACTTCATCTAATACAACAGACTCAATCACAGGATTAGCACCAGGAACATATTACTTATCAGTATATGACAACCAAGGCGGTTCATTAAGCTGTTCAGCAAGTAACCTTGCTTATACAGTAGGTGGATCAACCCCAGCGGTATTATCTGCAACATCAACTAACATTACATGTAATGGAACAGGAGATGGAACAGTAGGTGTAACAATTACAAGTGGTGGAGCGGCTCCATTCACATATAGCTGGTCAAACGGTGCAACAACAGCAAGTCAATTAGGCTTACAAGCTGGAACGTACACAGTAACAGTATCGGATGTATACGGATGTAGCTCTTCAGAAACAGTAACGGTAACTGAGCCTGCAGCAATCAGCGCAACAGAAACAATTACGCAACCTTGCGTAGGAGGAACAAATGGTTCAATCGCGTTGAATGTAACAGGTGGTACAGGTACAGTAAGTGTAGACTGGTTTGATGCTGCAATTAACCAATTAACAAGTGGTAACACATTATCAAGCATTGGTGCAGGTACATACTATGCATTAATGACAGATGCTAACTCTTGTACAAACATTGGTGAGTACACAGTAACAGAAGTTGGTCAGACATTTACAACTTCAGAGAGTGCTTGCGATACTTATACATGGTCTCAGAACAGCCAAACATATACTGCTAGTGGATCTTATACTTCAGTTTCTGGTTGCGATACTTATGTATTAAACTTAACAATCACTCCAAGTACAAGCAATACAACAAGTGTTTCTTCATGCGGAAGTTATGTTTGGGCTGTAGACGGTAACACGTATACACAATCAGGAACGTACTCTTCTGTATCGGGATGTAATACGGAGTATTTGAACTTAACAATAATTAATGTTTCTATCAGCAGTTTAACACCATCGACGGGCTCAGTAGGTACAACAGTAGTAATCAGCGGAGCTGACTTTACAGGTGCAACTGGCGTATCGTTTAATGGTGCAGCGGCTACAAGTTTCACAGTAGATAACAACGGACAGATTACGGTAACGGTACCAGCAGGAGCCACAACTGGCCCTGTAACAGTAGCCGTTGGCTTATGTTCAGCGACATCTAGCGGAAACTTTACAATGAGTTCAAGTGCAACGCTTAACTTAAAGGCATATATGCAAGGATACTATGCAGGAAGTGGATTGATGACTTCTGTGTTAGCAAATCAAGGTGTAAGCACAAACAGTAACGAAGTGGATACAATCACAGTTGAATTATACGACGGCGCAACAGGAGCTACATTAGCAGCTTCAGCAAGCGGTGTAATATTAACAGATGGTACAGTTTCGTTAAGCTTGCCAGGAAGTGTAGTAGGAAATAGCTACTATATTGCGGTGAAACACAGAAACACAGTGGCTACATGGTCAGCATCAGCGGTAACAATGGGCGCAACGACATCATACGACTTTACAACAGCGGCAACGCAAGCGTACGGCGACAATATGATTGAAGTGGCAACAGGAGTTTACGCAATGTTCACTGGCGATATCAATCAAGATGAGTTTATCGATCCATTTGATTATCCATCATTTGAATTTGATAATGTAACTTTCGCGGGTGGATACTTGGCAACAGACCTTAACGGTGATGGCTTCGTAGATCCATTTGACTATCCAGTATTTGAGTTGAACAACGTTAACTTTGTAATGTCAGCTCATCCTTAAAATTAAATCAGTGAAGGGGAGAGTTAAATCTCTCCCCCCAACTGAAATAAGAACATAAAAACATATAAATTATTCAATGAAAAAAGTATTTTTAATTTGTTTGGTAATGATTGCTACCAATGTGGCATTAGCGCAATCGAGCACTAATAACGCATACGCAGATAATCAGGCTGAAGTAGAGCCAGGAGTATTTGCGATATTTTCTGGCGACTTAAATCAAGATGGATTTATTGATCCGTTTGATTACACGATGTTGGAAGCAGATAATTTAGTATTTGCTTACGGATACGTGGTGTCTGATTTAAATGGAGATGGCTTCGTAGATCCTTACGATTATGTAATATTTGAAAAGAATAATTTAAATTTTGTTGGTTCAATACATCCTTAAAAAAATAATCCAAATTATAATATGAAAAACACTACCAAATTAATGAGCATCAAGGGAATGGTTATTCTCTTCGTGCTAATGTTTACGAGTGTGACGAATATGTTTGCAGTAGCAACAGGAGGATATACATTCTCTAATTGCTCAGCTGGAGCAAACTATATCGAGTTTCAGATAAACTTAACTAATACCAGTACAGCTGGAGAGGTTATTTATTTGAATACTGCATCACCTATTCGTATTAACCATGCAGCAGGTATAGTTCCAGCAGGAACAAATACCTTTACTTTTGCCTATATAGCAGGATCCGCAGATGCATCTGTAGCTCCGTTATATGCTACATTAGGAACTACTTACAATGTTGCTTACACGGCATCGTCAAGATTGATGCAGGTAACGCATGCAAACTCGGTATTAGGTAATTCGTCTTCGGCGGTTAATTGCCCAATTCAGCCAGGTGCAACAGTTAGCGTTGGTAAATTTCGTTTAACGATTACTAACACAAACTTTGTTGCTGGTCAGTCAGCAGGAATGACATGGTCGACAACATCTGGATTCGTTGCATACATTGGTACAGCGATAACATCAACTGCATTTAGTTCGACGGCTGGAAATCGTACATTAGGAACACCTTGTTCAATCACGATTCCTTCATCATGTACTGCACCTAGCTTATCAGCAATTGTAAACAATCAAACATGTTCAAACGTAAATGATGGTTCAATCGATTTAACAGCATCAAACGGATCACCAGCACCAACATTTGCATGGTCAGGTCCAAACGGATTTACAGCAACAACAGAAGATCTTAGTGCATTAGCACCAGGATCGTATACAGTAATAGCTTCATCAGGATCATGTACAACAACAGGTGCATATACAGTAGGAGCGGGATCAACAGCAAATACATTTACCAATTCAGTAACAGCATGTCAGACGTATACATGGTCTAAAAACGGACAAACGTATACGCAATCTGGAACCTATACATCGGTAGATGGATGTACAACAGATATCTTGAATTTAACAATCAACGAAGCACCAGCATTACCAACATTAGCATGTTATGAAACGGCAACGTTCAACAATCAAACATGTTCATGGGATGTAACAGGTACACAACCTACACAACCAACGTTAGCATGTTATGAGTCAGCAACGTTCAATAATACAACATGTCAGTGGGATGTAACAGGCACACAGCCAGCACAACCAACATTAGCATGTTATGAGTCAGCAACGTTCAACACTACAACATGTTCATGGGATGTAACAGGCACACAGCCAGCACAACCAACATTAGCATGTTATGAGTCAGCAACGTTCAACGGAACAACATGTCAGTGGGATGTAACAGGCACACAGCCATCTGCTCCATCTGGTTTAGCTTGCTATCAAACTGCAACATTCAATGGTACAACATGTCAGTGGGATGTAACAGGAACACAACCATCATTACCAACATTAGCATGTTATGAGACAGCAACATTCAACGGCACAACATGTCAGTGGGATGTGACAGGCACTCAGCCATCATTACCAACGTTAGCATGTTATGAGACAGCAACATTCAACGGCACAACATGTCAGTGGGATGTAACAGGCACTCAGCCATCGTTACCAACGTTAGCATGTTACGAGACAGCAACATTCAACACTACAACATGTCAGTGGGATGTAACAGGATCACCAGCAGCAGCGATTGTAACAACAGCATCAGCATGTGATGCTTATACATGGTCAGCTAACGGACAGTCATATACGCAATCAGGAACTTATTCTTACAATGCAAACTGTCAGGATTATACATTAAACTTAACAATCACTGGTGTGTCTAGTACAAATACTTCATCAGTTAC
>JBKCGZ010000076.1:0-10081 GCA_046303115.1 Bacteroidota bacterium
GACAATTTATACATAAAAGAATATTAATAATTAATAACCTAATAAATAACTACACAAATGGTAGATGTTAGACCAGACGAAGTTTCAGCTATTCTCCGTCAACAATTAGCAGGATTTAAATCTGCAACAGAACTTGAAGAAGTAGGAACTGTATTACAAGTGGGTGATGGAATTGCCCGTATTTACGGACTTACAAAGGTTCAATCAGGAGAGCTAATCGAATTTGAAAATGGACTTAAGGGGATCGTATTAAATCTTGAAGAAGATAACGTAGGTGCCGTAACGTTAGGTTCATCAAACAATATTAAAGAAGGCGATACTGTAAAGCGTACAGGAAAGATCGCTTCTATTCGTGTAGGAGAAGGAATGCTTGGACGTGTTGTAGATACACTAGGTAATCCAATCGATGGTAAAGGACCAATTTCTGGTGAGACTTTCGAAATGCCACTTGAGCGTAAAGCACCAGGGGTAATTTTCCGTCAGCCAGTAAATGAGCCCTTACAAACGGGTATCAAAGCGATTGATGCGATGATTCCTATCGGACGTGGTCAGCGTGAGTTAATCATCGGTGATCGTCAGACAGGTAAAACAGCTGTTGCAATTGATACTATTATCAATCAAAAAGAATTCTACGATAAAGGTGAGCCAGTATTTTGTATCTACGTAGCAGTAGGTCAGAAAGGCTCTACTGTTGCTAACGTAGTTAAGACATTAGAAGAGCGTGGTGCAATGCCTTATACAGTAATTGTTGCGGCTACTGCTTCTGAGTCTGCTCCAATGCAATTCTTCGCTCCAATGGCAGGTGCCGCTATCGGAGAATATTTCCGTGATACTGGTCGCCCAGCATTAGTTGTTTATGATGATTTATCGAAACAAGCTGTTGCTTACCGTGAGGTATCTCTATTATTACGTCGTCCTCCAGGTCGTGAGGCTTATCCAGGAGACGTATTCTACTTACACAGTCGTTTATTAGAGCGTGCTGCGAAAGTAATTAAGTCGGATTCGATTGCTGCTAATATGAACGACTTACCTGAATCTTTAAAAGGTAAAGTAAAAGGTGGTGGATCGTTAACAGCACTTCCAATTATCGAAACTCAAGCGGGTGACGTTTCTGCGTATATTCCTACAAACGTAATTTCAATTACTGACGGACAGATATTCCTTGAAGCTAACTTGTTCAACTCTGGTGTTCGTCCTGCAATTAACGTAGGTATCTCGGTATCACGTGTAGGAGGTAACGCTCAGATTAAATCAATGAAGAAAGTTGCTGGTACGCTTAAGTTAGATCAGGCGCAGTACCGTGAATTAGAGGCCTTCTCTAAATTCGGTTCTGACTTAGATGCAGCTACAAAAGCGGTAATCGATAAAGGTTCTCGTAACGTAGAAATTCTTAAGCAAGGTCAATATTCACCATTACGTGTAGAAGAGCAAGTTGCAATCATTTACCTTGGAACAAAAGGGTTATTGCAAAATGTTCCTGTACGTCAGGTGCGCGAATTCGAAACTAACTTCTTAAATGTTATGCGTACAAGTCATAAAGCTACACTTGATCAATTAGCGAAAGGTGTAATCAATGATGAAATCACGAATACATTAGAGCAGGTAGGTAAAGACTTAGCAAAAAATTACACTGCTTAATAACAGCACGATTTAAAGAAAATTTAAAATGGCTAATTTAAAAGAGGTACGTTTAAGAATTGTTTCTGTGTCGAGTACACAGCAAATCACCAAAGCAATGAAAATGGTGAGTGCTGCTAAATTACGTCGTGCGCAGAACGCAATTACCCAACTACGCCCTTATGCAAATAAGCTTCGTGATATTCTTGAAAACTTGTCTTCTTCTTTAGAAGGAAATAGCGGAGGTCAATTCGCTCAAGTGCGCCCTGTAGAAAAAGTTTTAATTGTAGCTGTTACTTCAAACAGAGGTTTAGCAGGTGCATTTAATGCAAATATTATTCGCCAGGTTAACAGATTAATTCACGACCAATACAGCGCTCAGGCTAATGCAGGAAACGTAAAGGTTTTGAGTATTGGTAAAAAAGCATCTGATTTCTACTCTAAAAACAAAACATTGTATAATGGAAATCACAATGAAGTTTATAGTGATTTACGTTTTGATGTTGTTGCGCCAATAGCAGAAAAAATCATGAGTGATTTTGCCACTGGGCAATATGATAAAGTTATTGTGGTTTATAATCAGTTTAAAAATGCTGCAGTGCAAATTGTTCAATCTGAACAATTATTGCCACTTCAACCAGCAGCGACTACCACTGAAAAGTCGACTAACAACGATTATATTTTTGAGCCAGGTAAGCAAGAGATCGTGCTTGACTTAATTCCAAAGTCAGTTAAAACCCAATTATATAAAGCAGTTCTTGATTCACATGCTTCTGAACATGGAGCACGTATGACGGCTATGAGCAAGGCAACGGATAATGCAGGGGAGTTGATCAAAGAATTAAAGCTTACTTACAACAAAGCTCGACAGGCTGCTATTACCAACGAGATCCTGGAGATCGTTGCAGGTGCCGAAGCATTGAACGGATAATAAGGTTAAACTAATCTAATAGTATCTAATAGGGAGCAATTTGCTCCCTATTTTTTTGCTTTCTTGAAACTTATTAGAAGACTTATGCACTAACTCTATACTCAATGAAAATAACCTAATTAAAAATACAGTTCAAAGGTTGGATTGATAATGGTTGAATGGAAGGGCGATGTGGTTATCGCCCTTTTTTTATGATTAAGCGCATTGACCGGGGAAAAAATGAAGGAAGCTGCAGGCTTCCTTCATTTGTTTTTATACTTTCATAAAAAAAACACACATGAAAAAAATCTATTTATTACTATTTGGCCTCTTGCCATTTTTTAGCAATGCCCAGTTTGCCAATGATTCAACCAATAATGTGGTTATTCAAGATGCCATCGGGTCAGAGCAAGCTACTCCATTAATCAGCTCCCGCAGCGATGGGGGTGTTTATATTTCCTGGTTTGATCAGTCGTCAGGAATGTATGTTTTACGCATGCAGCGTTTAGATGCTCTTGGTAATAAATTATGGGGACCTAATGGCGTTGTAGTTAGTAATGCCAATCAGAATACAGCCTTATTTCGCTACGATTTGAAAACGGATAATGAAGGAAATGCAATTGTTGCTTTTCAAGATCAACGAACAGGAAGTATGCAGGTGGTTGCTCAAAAAATGGACTCTACAGGTGCCCCAGTGTGGGCGAACAATGGGGTTGTTTTAGCAGATGCCGATGCAGCACAAGGATTAGCACCTGTAATTGGTGTTTTGTCAAATAATAACGTTGTTGTAGCATGGAATGCTTATTCGAGTACTAATCAGAAATGGGTTTGTTATATCGAATTAAATCCAGCAACAGGAGCTTCTATTAATGGTGCTGGTCCGGATAAAATAAAACCAGCAACTGGAACAACACCTAACTATTCTCGTCCATCAATTGCTTCTTATGCTAACAACGAATATTATTTAATGTATGTTCAGGAAACAGGAAACTTCCCAGGATTAACATCTAAGTTATATGTAAAAAGAATGGCTACTAACTATGTAAGTCTATGGGCAGCGCCGATTCAGTTTACAACAAAAACAATTACGGCATTTTTCTTCCCTAGAATAATTTCAGATGGTGGAACTGGATTTTTATGTGCATTCAATACAGGCAATCCTGCTAATGCAGCACTTACTTGTGTTTATTTACAGCATGTTGATTCTACTGGTGCTACATGGAGCACTAACGGTACCGCATTAACGAGCTCAACAACCATTAATTCTTATTTAGGAGATTACTTTTATAATTCAACTACTAATCAAACCTGGGTAGGATTACAAGTGACAAATTCAGGACAGTCGGCTTCTGGCAACAGCATTCAACGAGTTAATAATGCAGGATTGAATTTATGTGGTACAGATGGAATTGTTGTTGATGCACAAACGACAAACATGACCATTCCAGTTGGCATTGCACAAGATGATAATAACGCCATTTTGGTTTATTATACTGGAGGATTTAATCAGGTATCAATAAAAGCAACGTTAATCGATTCATTGGGGGTGAAGCAATGGGCATTTAATGAAAAAGCAATTAATGTAACTGCAAGTAATAAAGATGATATCGGCATATCGAGAGTTAATAATCATCAGTTAATTGTTTCTTGGACAGATACCAGAAACGATAATGGTATTTATGCTCAAAATATAAATGATGATGGAACTCTAGGGCCTATGGCTGTTGGATTAAATAATATCGAGGCTAATTCAGGAATTCAGATTATACAAAATCCTTCAAGCATATTGCAATTAAAAAGTATTAATAGCATTGAAGAAGTTGAAATTTATTCAGCAATGGGACAATTAGTTTATTCGACATTTGGATTGGATAATACAGAATTATCAATTCCTTTTACAAGCAAGTTCACTGCAGGAAATTATATTATACGAGTGAATCGTAAAACAACACTTAAGTGGATTAAGGAATAAAAGTAATTAGATAAAATAAAAACGGGGACTAGTTTTAGTCCCCGTTTTTTTATTGCTGTTGATAGTAATTCGGGTTTAGTGCTGAATACTTTTGAAGTTTTTTCTGCATCTCATCACTTAACTGTGATTGTCCATACTGTCTCGCCATTCTGATTAACTCACCATAAATAGCGTAAGCTTGATTCGACTCTCTGTCGATAGAAGTGAAATAAGAAGTGCGCTTTAATGATAAGTAGTAATCCATTTCATTTTCATAGATAGCAGCCATACGTTTTGTAATTGCGATGGCCATATCGTTCGCATGCTTTCTTCTTGCTTCTGGTAATTCTACCATCGACATTGTCATGCGGTTCATCGGATTTAAAGTATCGTTAGGATTTACTTTTTGAGAAGCAATAAAATATAATTCAATCGGACGAAGCATCATCACATTGTATCCTACTCTATTGTCTGGCATTTCTTCATTCATTTTATCTAATACAGTAATTGCTGAATCTTTTTTGCCAGCTTCTAATAACGATTCTGATAAACGTGTGAAGTTATTTCGGAAGTTCATAGTCATACCTAAATTGGTCTGATCCAGGTAAACGTCTTCTTTATTCATATTACCCCACAGAAACTTATTCATCATGTTATTATACATCACGTCGTTATTAACCCTTCCTGTTTGACTATTAGGATCAATTGATCTAGGATTTTTTATTGGAACAAAACGATAAGCCAATCCTTCTAATTGGAAGTAAGGTTCAAGGTTCATATAGTTTTCGCTTCCAACGGTAACAGCAAAATAAATCGGACGCTTCCAATCGTTATTTGCAATCAAATCCAAAATCATTAAGTCCGCTTTCATCAAATAGCTTTTATTAATCTCCCAGAATATAGTATCTACTATTTGATTAGCCTCTTCTGGTTTTACAATACCAGCAGCGATAACAGCCTTCTTATCTACCGGAATCATGAATTTCTTAGTTGGGAAGAAGCTCAATGATGTTCCATTTTGCGTTTGAACTTTTGCACTAGGGTCATCGGACTTAATAAAATTCATTACCTCTTTCAAGTTGATATAACCGTCTGCGTTTACCCTTCCTTCATAATATGGAACATAATCTCTTGTTCCCTGTTCGTATTGTTCATGAGTAAAGCTGATAGGAAGCGCATCACTTTGATAAGCCTTACGCTTCATTTGATCAATGTACCAATCTGTATTTAATAAGCTCAAATTTACAATTCTGATATCAGGACGAACGCCTTCTACATCTTGCGCATACCAAAGAGGGAATGTATCGTTATCGCCATTGGTAAAGATGAGAGCATTCGGTGCACAGCTTTGTAAGTAGTTATGTGCAAAATCGCGCGAAGTATAACGATGAGAACGGTTGTGATCATCCCATCCATCTTTAGCCATTAGTGTTGGAGCCGCCAATAAGCAAATTACAGTTGATAGCACTGCCGCTGTTTGACCGTCTAATTTTTTGCTAATTGCATCAATCAACGCCAGCGTTCCTAATCCGATCCAAATAGCAAAGGCATAGAAAGATGCAGCATAAGCATAATCACGTTCACGTGGCTGATATGGATATTGATTCAGGTAAAGTACAATTGCTAAGCCCGTGAAGAAGAACAATAACATAACGGTCCAAAAATCATTTTGCTTAGCTTTCTTATAATGCCATACCATTCCTATTACACCTAACAAAAAAGGAAGCATATAAAAACGATTATATCCTTTATTGGCTTTTGCACTATTAGGTAATGTGTCTTGAGGGCCTAATCGCGCTTTATCAAGAAATGTAATTCCTGTAAGCCAATTACCTTTTGTAATTCCTCCGTGACCTTGAATGTCATTTTGACGACCAGAAAAATTCCACATGAAGTAGCGGAAGTACATATGAATTATTTGATAATTCCAGAAGAACTTTAAGTTTTGAGCAAATGTTGGCTTGCCTTCACCCGTAATACCCGCCCACTCTTTGTAAGCTTGAATGTGATTTTCTTGTCCGCTATACATACGAGGGAAAATAGTACAATTAGCAGGATCAAAAACAGGAGATTGTTTTTTACCACTTACTACATACTTTCCATCTTTTGCTGCATATTGATTTGCTCCTTCTTCAATGCTTACTTGTTCCGCATTGTAATATTGTCCATAAAATAAAGGACGGTCGCCGTATTGCTCACGGTTGATATACCCTAATAAATTAAATACTTGCTCAGGATTGTTCTCATCCATTGGCGGATTAGCCATCGAACGAATAACAATCATCGCGTAAGAAGAATAGCCCAATAGAATAAATGCAAAGCAAAGAATACTTAAATTTAATAAAGGCTTATTCTTCTCAACGGAATGCTTTAATCCGTAAAAAACGCCTCCAATTACTAATATCAAGAAGAAAATAAATCCAGACCAGAATGGTAATCCAAAGCTGTTTACGAACAATAAGTCAAACTTAGATGCAAGACTTACTAAGCCAGAGATAATTCCGTATTGCACAACACCTAAAATCAATACCCCAACAATAGAAGTTTTAATTACTCCCCCTAATGATGGTTTGTTTTTCTTGAAGTAGTAAATGAATGCAAGCGCAGGAATCGTCAATAAGTTCAATAAGTGAATACCGATGGATAATCCCATCAAGTAAGCAATTAATATAATCCATTTGTTAGCGTCTTTTTCTTCGGAAGCATCCCACTTAAACATTACCCAAAATACAATTGCTGTAAAGAAAGAAGAGGAAGCGTAAACCTCGCCCTCTACTGCAGAAAACCAGAATGAATCACTGAAGGTGTATGCTAAAGAGCCTACTAAACCTGCCCCCATTATTCCTATTAATTGTGCACTTGTAACCTCCCCGCTTTTTACAACAATCTTTTTCGCAATAGCGGTGATTGTCCAAAACAAAAACAGAATTGTAAAAGCACTCATTAATGCAGATAAAATATTGATCATCACGGAAACGAGACGAATATCTCCGCCCGACATCAAGCTGAATACTCTACCTAACATCAAGAATAATGGTGCTCCCGGAGGATGACCCACTTGAAGTCGGTAAGAAGAAGCGATGAACTCGCCGCAATCCCAAAAACTACCTGTTGGCTCAATAGTGCTTAAATACACGAACGCTGAAATGGCAAAAGCAATCCATCCGAAGAGATTGTTAATACGCTTATAATGATTCATATTTATAGAATAAGATGGGCGAATTTAAGAATTATTTACAAGGGGAATACATGGTTTTTGTTAAACATCAGAAGAAGTTATTCATTGTGATGTTTAATAAAAATTAACCTAATACGGAATAGCCTCCAAGACATAGCCCTGTTGGCTCAAGTATTCCAATAAACGCGGTAAAACTACCAAAAGGGTGCTCTTTGCTTTTTCACTATCGTGGAAAACGATGATAGAGCCAGGTCTTAAATTTCTTATAACATTAGCATACACTACCTCAGTCGATAAATCGTTATCATAGTCCTTGCTCAATATATCCCACATAATCACCTTGTCTTGTTTCTGAATGACTTGAAGTGGTTTTAAAAGAATCCTTCCATAAGGAGGGCGAAACAAGTTGCTTTGCGATAATTCACGTCCCTTCATGTAATCATTAATGTACTCCTCCGCCTGCGATTTCCATCCATTCAAATGGGAATACGTGTGTGAACCAGTGTGGTGGCCCTTTTCTATAAGCAGTTGGAATAATCTAGGATGTTGTTCTATGTTCTTGCCGATGCAGAAAAAAGTGGCTTTTGCCTTATATTTATCAAGTAATTCGAGCACTTTTTCGGTTACAATTGGAGTAGGGCCGTCATCAAATGTCAGGTATGCTACCTTTCTATCAGAGGGCAAATGCCAAATTGCATTCGGATAAATCCAGCGTAAAAAGGAAGGAGGACAGACCATATTGCCTCAAAAATAGGATACTTTACAAATAATTAATTTAGAATTGAGCTTATTTCAAAATTGAAGGTTAAATTTGCTTCCCCAAAAACGGGAATAAAAACATCATCCTATGAAGAAAACATTTACGTTTTGTATCACAAAAATCGCAATGGTATTTGCAATTGCAATACTAATGACCAACATGGTTAATGCACAATCCCTTGTAATTAACGAAATCGATTACGACCAACCAGGTATTGATAGTGCAGAGTATGTAGAACTATACAACCCGGGACCGAATCCAGTGAACTTAGCAGATTTCAAATTAGTATTGTTTAATGGAAGCACAAGCGGAACAGGAAACATCCCTTACGATTCTATTCAACTACCATCCCAAACATTGAATGCGGGTACTTTTTTCGTGATCTGTGGTAATTCAGGGAAGGTTCCAAATTGTAATTTAACATTTACTGCAGCTACCAACTGTATTCAAAATGCGGCATCTGCAACGGCAACTTCTCCATCGCCTGATGCGATTTATTTACAAGATGTACAACAAGGGAACATTATCGATGTAGTTAGCTACGAAGGTGATTGTATTGCTCCTTATTTTGAAACTGCTGGTGTTCCTGCAGGAAACAGCGACACTATTGTAGCGGATACAATTATGTCACGTTTCTACAGTATCGGAAGATATCCTGATGGAACAGATTCAAATAACAATTCAGTTGATTTTAACCGTATGTGTTCTACACCAGGTGCTGCTAACGTAGCAAATGCTAATGGTTGTGTAACAGCTATCGCAGAGGTTAAATCAGCAATGAATATTCTAGTGTATCCAAATCCAACTCGTGGTTTATTACATATCGATATGACGAAAGATTATTTCAAGCAAGTGAAAGTATCGGTAGTAGATTTATTAGGTCGTGAGGTAAAATCAGCTGATTTAGGAGATTTCGATGCTATTTATTCATTGAATTTAGCTGATCTTAACAAAGGTGTTTACATTGTTAAAATTCAAACAGCTAACGGAACGATGTTACAACGCGTAGAGCTTTCTAAGTAATACAATTATCACAATATTTGAAGACCCCGAGAATTATCCTCGGGGTTTTTTATTGAAGCCAAAGCCATTTTAACCCATTTTTTTGAGATATTAACCAAAATCAAGAGTGTAAATCGTGGTTTCAGTTGCATCATTGTATCATCAAAACGCACAAAGATGATTACGGACGCACCTTCAGTAGAAAAGTTTAATGTTCTCAATTTCGATGAGAAAGCCTGGCATGTATGGCACCACGCTAATTTTATCATGGTCCGCCAAAATAGCTGCTATCGAGTAAACCTATATTATCTGAATGGGTACTATATTCAGTTGTGGTATCATGTAAAGCGTAATCGCATCGCTAAAATCGCAGCAACAAAATCGAATCGTATTGTAGATGCCTATTTGCAAAATATATCGATCGATGAACTAATATTAAATTAAACACCAGTTCTCTTCAAACCGAAAAATCCCGAGATAACCTCGGGATTTTTTTATGATTAGTTGGGGACGTTACAATGGAATATTGCCGTGTTTTTTCTTCGGAAGTTTGACCGCTTTGTTTTCCAACATTTTAAAAGCTTTAATCAATTTACTTCTTGTTGCTTCCGGCATAATCACCTCATCTACATAACCACGTTCAGCTGCTCTGTATGGGTTTGC
>JBKCGZ010000077.1:0-31718 GCA_046303115.1 Bacteroidota bacterium
CCATGACAAACTAATAAATCTGTGTTTGTACCATTAGTTGCAGACTCACGCCCACCAGCATATACATGTAAATCGAAAGGAATTGATGGAGTATAGCCAGAAGTACTAACGATACCATTAGCAACAATTACATATTTTTCATTTGCCGTAAGTGTATAATTAAATGTTGCAATGGCGTCACTTACCGAAGCACTTGTTGATGGTGCGATTGCTACTGAAATTTGCACTCCTGCAGGCACATCAATGAATGGGGTTGCTGTTCTGTAAGCAAAATTGTCGATTGCTAATCCGCCGTTTAAATAAACGTCAACTTGACTCGCAGCGGCATCTGCGGAGTTGTGAATTACTTGAATTTTGGCGGTCTGAGCCAAAGATGTTATGCTGATTAATACAGCACTAATTAGTGTTAAAATTTTTTTCATAGTTTGAAAATTAGTATGGTTATGAAGGCTCAACAAGGAGTAGCTCTAAATTGTTTAATATATAGCATAAAAAGTTAAACAAAATATCTTATATCATTAATAATCAATAATATAATTCGTGTCATTTTTCTGTGACAATCTTATTTATGACGTTTTTTGAGGCTGTATTGATATTCCAATTAACAAAAAATTCGGTCCTGAAATTTGACTCATTTGAAAAATCTCGTTAATAAATTTACTCATTCGCCGTCAAGTCCAAAAGCCCCAGCACTTCGGGAAGTGAAGCAAATTAGCACACTTTCAAATTAGCACACTTTCAAATTAGAACATTTTCAAATTACCCCATTAGCACATTAGCAAATTAAACTTACCTTCGGGTTCTCAAAAAAAAATTACAATGCAGTATTGGTTAGTTAAGTCAGAACCATTTAAATATTCATGGGATCAGTTTGTAGAGGATAAAGAAACATACTGGGATGGTGTTCGAAATTACCTCGCAAGAAATAATATGCGTGCGATGAAGAAAGGCGATCTCGTTTTGTTTTATCATAGCAACGAAGGACTAGAGGTAGTCGGCGTAGCAAAGGTCAGTAAAGAATATTATCCCGATCCAACTGCTGAAGATGATACATGGTCGGCAGTAAATTTAAAGCCTGTTAAAAAATTAAAAAATCCTGTATCGTTGGCAACAATTAAATCGGAGCCACGATTAGCACAAATACAATTACTACGATTAAATAGATTGTCTGTAACCGCGCTTACTCCTGAAGAATTTGATGTTATCCTTCAGCTAGGCGAAACCATTATCAAGTAGAATGAAAAAAATAATTAGTTTACATTTCTTCCTTGTTATGTTTGTCCATTTTGCAATAGCACAGAGCGGAAGTGTGAAGGGATTTTTATACGATAAAGAAAACGGTGAACCATTATTATTCACTCCTGTATTCTTAAAAGGTACTGGCGTTGGAACAACCACTGATGTAAACGGATTTTATTCATTGAGTCGTATTTCACCAGGGCGTTATCAGCTGGTAGCTACTGCTATTGGATATGATACTGCCACTACAGATATTACAATTACCAACGATAACGTAGTAACGCAGCAGTTTACTTTATCGCGACGAGCAATTAATTTGAAAGCGGTTAACATTTCTGCCGAGAAAGCAACGCAACGTACCGAAGTACAAGTTTCAGTTCAGAAGATTACGCCCAAAGATATTTCTATGGTACCAGCAATTGGTGGAGAGCCAGACCTAGCTCAATACTTACAAGTCTTACCAGGAGTTGTTTTTAGCGGTGATCAAGGAGGACAACTATACATTCGTGGAGGAACACCTATCATGAATAAAGTATTACTTGATGGGATGGTGGTTTATAACCCTTTTCATTCTATTGGATTGTTTTCTGTTTTTGATACGGATATTCTTCGTAATGCAGATGTATATACTGGTGGGTTCAGTGCTGAATATGGTGATCGCATCGGGGCCGTAATGGATATCACTACCCGCGATGGAAATAAGAAACGTACGCGAGGAAAAATTTCAGGAAGCACTTTCGGTTCGAAGTTGTTAATCGAAGGTCCTATTGCAAAACAGAAAACAGATGGTGGAAGTAGTACATCTTATGTTTTATCATTTAAAAATTCATATCTAGATAAATCTTCAAAAGTATTTTATGATTATGTCAATACAAATGATGGTGGATTACCGTATTCGTTCAATGATGTATATGGTAAAGTCTCGATGAATGGTGAGAATGGAAGTAAGCTAAATGTCTTCGGTTATAATTTTCAGGATGATGCACAGTTCAGAGATATAGCTTCGATAGGATGGAAGAGTACTGGATTCGGAACTAATTTCTTATTAGTTCCAAAAGGGTCGAATATGTTAATGGAAGGAGTATTTGCTTATTCTGGATATAATATAAAACAGCAGGAGGCAAGTGATAAACCGCGCACGAGTGGAGTGAATGGGTTTAATATGGGAATGAACTTCGTAAGTTATATTGATCGTAATGAATTAAAATTTGGATTTGAAGTATTAGGTTTCAGAACAGAATATACAGCCCAAACGATTACAGGATTAAAGTCAGAGCAAATAGAAAATACTACTGAATTCGGAAGTTTTATTAAATATCGTATTACACGGGACAAGTGGGTACTCGAACCAAGTGTACGTCTTCAATATTATGCATCATTATCTGAATTTTCACCAGAGCCTCGCATCGGTTTCAAGTGGAATGCGGCTGAAAAAGTTAGATTCAAATTTGCCGGTGGAATGTATTCACAGAATTTATTAAGTACTTCCTCTGATCGTGATGTAGTAAATCTGTTTTATGGCTTCCTTTCAGGCCCCGAGAATTTGCCAGATGAATTTAACGGAAAGGCAGTAACGTCGAAGTTGCAAAAAGCAAGAGACTTTGTTATAGGTTGCGAAATTGATTTATTCAAGCATCTCGATTTAAATGTAGAAACATACATCAAAGATTTTACTCAGCTGACAAATATTAATCGTGATAAAATTTATCCCGATAATGGAACGTATTCCAACGAACCAGATTATAAAACCAAAGAGTACATTGTTGAATCGGGCAAGGCTTACGGAATTGACTTTGTTCTGAAGTATGAGAAGAAACAGTTTTATCTATGGGGCGTTTATTCACTAGGAAAAGTAACACGTTATGATGGTATAAGAACGTATAGTCCGCACTTCGATCGTCGTCATAATATAAACTTAGTTGGAGCATATACATTTGGTAAACATTTAAACTGGGAGTTTAATGTGCGTTGGAATTATGGTTCAGGATTTCCATTTACTAAGACTGCAGGATTTTATGAATACTTAAATTTTGCAAATGGATTATATACGGATCCAACAACAGCTAATGGATATTTAGGAATCAGTTATGGCGATTTAAATCAAGGTCGTTTGCCTGATTATCATCGAATGGATATTAGCTTAAAGAAAACATTGTTATTGAGCGAGCATTCAGAAATGGAAATATTGGCAAGCTTAATCAATGTCTACAATCGTGAAAATATTTTTTACTTCGATCGAATTCGTTACAAGCGAGTGAATCAGCTGCCTGTGTTGCCATCGATAGGTGTTAACATGACATTCTAAAAGTTGAATTAGTAGAAATAAAAAAAATAATACTCAATAAAAAACCCTGACAATTTAATTTGTCAGGGTTTTATTTTTATTTCAAATTCGATTAACGTATCGTTACCATTTCACGATATTTTGGAAGAGGCCAGCATTCATCATCAACAATTAATTCTAATTTGTCAACATGATATCTGATTTCATCGAAGTGTAATTTTACTTTATCGCAGTATGCAATTGCTCTTGAACGAACATTGTCGATTGCATTTGCTTTCTTTCTTGCTTCCAACATCGCATCACAATTTTTCTTAATAACTGTTATGTGATTAGAAATTGCTTTGATGATTTCAACTTGAGCTGCGTAGGTTTCACGAGGCATTTTAATATCCATCAAGCCTTCTACATTTTGTACTAATAAATGTTGATACTTAATAGCTGCTGGAATAATATGATTTGTGGCAACAACACCCATTACACGTGATTCAATCTGAATTTTTTTAATGTACGTTTCAAGCATAATTTCATGACGTGCTTCTAATTCACGGTGATTGAAAATGTTATTGCTCTCGAATAAACTCATTGTTTTTTTCGAAACAAACGCATCTAAAGCAGTAGGAGTAGTAGTGATATTATTTAATCCTCTTTTCTTCGCTTCTTTCTTCCACTCTTCACTATAACCATTACCTTCAAAACGAATTGCTTTTGTTTCTACGATGTACTTACGCAATACTTTTAAAATAGCCTCATCGTTTTTCATTCCCTTCTTCGCTAGAGCTTCAACTTCAACATGGAACTTCTTCAACTGATCAGCAACAATTGTATTTAACACCGTCATTGGATGTCCGCAGTTAGCAGTAGATCCTACTGCACGGAATTCAAATTTATTTCCTGTGAAAGCAAATGGAGATGTACGATTACGATCCGTATTGTCTAATAAGATTTCTGGAATTTTACCGATGTTTAATTTCAATGCAGTCTTTTCTTCCGGCGTCATCTTTTTATCCTTCACCGATTTTTCAATCTCATCTAACACTGCAGATAACTGCTGACCTAAGAAGATAGACATAATTGCAGGAGGCGCTTCATTAGCTCCTAAACGATGGTCGTTACTTGCAGATGCAATCGATGCACGCATTAAGTCGGCATGCTCGTGGACGGCTTTAATTGTATTGATGAAAAACGTTAAGAACATTAAATTGCTCTTAGGCGAATTTCCTGGTGATAATAAATTTTTACCAGTACTTGTGCTTAAGCTCCAGTTGTTATGCTTTCCTGATCCATTGATACCTGCATAAGGTTTTTCATGAAGAAGGATTTTGAAATGATGTTTACGTGCAATCTTCTCCATCAAATCCATTAACAATGAATTATGATCAACTGCTAGATTGATATCTTCAAAAACAGGAGCACATTCAAACTGAGAAGGAGCAACTTCATTATGACGCGTCTTTAATGGAATACCTAACTTCAATGATTCGATTTCTAACTCTGCCATGAATGATAATACGCGAGCGGGAATAGAACCGAAGTAATGGTCTTCTAACTGTTGTCCTTTCGCGGCAGTTGCACCAAACAACGTACGACCTGTCATTTCTAAATCAGGACGCGCATTGAACATATCAATATCCACTAAGAAATATTCTTGCTCAATTCCAAGAGTAGAGTAAACGCTGGTAACGTTCTTATCGAAATACTGACAAACAGGAACAGCTGCTTGGTTTAATGCATTTAATGCTTTTAATAAAGGAGCTTTATAATCTAATGTCTCACCTGTATAAGAAACGAAAATTGTTGGAATACATAATGTACGTCCTGCAACGCTATCCATAATAAAAGCTGGAGAACTTGGATCCCAGGCTGTATAACCTCTTGCTTCAAAAGTATTTCTGATTCCTCCGTTCGGGAAAGAAGAAGCATCCGGCTCTTGCTGAACTAATGCAGAGCTGCTGAATGTTTCGATTGCTCTTCCGTCATCACTTAATTCGAAGAAGGCATCATGCTTTTCGGCTGTGGTACCCGTTAGTGGCTGAAACCAGTGTGTGTAATGAGTAGCACCCATACTGATAGCCCAGCTTTTCATTGCTGCCGCAACAAGTTCTGCCACCTTACGGTCGATACGCTGACCAGTATTAGTAGCTTCCATAACTTGTTTGTAAACCTCTTTTGATAAATGCTTATGCATTTTTTCTTTATCAAAAACATTCACTCCGTAGTAATCGGATACCTTACTTGATGGAGGGTTAACTGGAACAGGAGCTCTGTTGCTGCTCTTCTCTAATGCGGTAAATCGTAGCATGATTTAAGTATTTTTTAGAAATTTTGAGCAAATATAGGTTTTTGAAGGGGGGTAATCCAAAAAAAACATGAAAAAATATAGTACCACCCCCTAAAATTATGGGGGTGAATAGAAAAATTAGTAGAAAATAGGTGTTTTAATTTGAAAATGGTGATTTGTCTTTATATCTATAGGGATTGAAAATCAAATCATGCAGAGTGAAAGTAGTGTAGATGTAATAGTGGTCAGTTATCAAAATATCCAACTTTCAAATTATCAATTTAGGTAGCTATCTTGACAAATAATCAAATTATCAAATCATCAAATTTTCAAATTAACTTAATCGTTTGTAAACGTTTATTAACCGACTAACTGTTTTCCAATGTGTATTTTTACCGCGGGGTGGGGCTGCCGTCCCCCCCATGGTGTTAGAGTTGACTTTTGCATCCGAGGCTTTGGCATTTGCTAATGAAATATAAATAATTTATTTAGTCTATTAGCAAATTAGCAGATTGTCACATTCGCCGATTGCATATATTTTAATTGGCCCTTCGAGAACCTCAGGGACCAATTAGTTTCGAGGTGCATGCGTGTCTTTAATTTAAAAAAATCATCCCACTTCACGAATGAATAAATTAGCATAAGCACAAGCAAATTATCAAATTGTTAGTTCCTCAACTTTTCAAATCGGCTCATTTTCAAATTAGCACATTAGCACATTTTCAAATTGAAAATTACTCCATCCGCGTCAGCTTCAATCCTTCAATTGGTTTAACTACCAACGGGATTTTTTCTACAGTTACTGAGCTGGTATCAAGACCAAAAGCACGCTCTTCGGGAAGGGAGATTTTTTTGATTAAGAAATAAAAGTCCATGATGATTTTTTGAAGCCATGGTAATTCGTTGTCGTACGACAAGAATTTTTCCATTACCACAAAGCGGAAGTCGCCAACTAAATTACGTTTCATCAACGAAGGATAGCGAGAAATGATATCGACTTCTTTATTCTTTACAAGTTCAGTTACAATTTGTCGGAACATTAAATTTACTCGCGGATCAATTCTGAATCCGATGCGCATATCTATACGAATAAGCTTGTCGTGCAATAGTTCCGTCACTTTGTATTCAAGAGTATAAGGCTCATCTAATACATCTACGTGAACAAACCAATAGACATCTGCACGCTTGGGTTTTTTGTAGAAGATACTGTAAAAAACTTTTTCTTCTATTTCGTCAAGATTGTTGGCACTCGTTAAATAAACTAAATGTGTGGCATATTTCGGCACTGATTCATCTTCGCTTAGTCCTTTAATCAGAGGTAAATAATCTTTGATGTATACGAATTCAACTAAACGATTTCTGATTTTTCGAGAGTAATACAAAACAAGCATGATGATAAACAAACTACTTGCAACAAGTAATGTGACCCATCCGCCGTGTGAAAACTTGCTTAGGTTGGCTGCTAAAAATGAAAATTCAATTATTAAAAAAGTTAGCAATAAAATAGCTATCAAAACAGGGTTAACTTTTTTCTCATGCAAATAATACGTCAGCAGTATAGTCGTCATGAGCATGGTTAAAATAATCGCTAGACCATAAGCTGCTTCCATCTTAGCCGATTCCTGAAAAAACAAAACGATGCCAGTACATCCCAACATTAATAACCAGTTTACACTCGGAATATAAAGCTGTCCGCGCATTTCTGTTGGATACACCACTTTTACTTTAGGCCAGAAGTTGAGTCGGATAGCTTCATTGATTAATGTGAATGATCCAGATATCAAAGCCTGACTTGCGATAATTGCTGCCATTGTAGAGATAGCAATACCGATAGGTAAAAACCAAGGTGCCATCAATTCAAAAAACGGATTACGATCATTTAATAATTCTCCGTTGTGTTTTAACAACCACGCACCTTGTCCCATATAATTCAAAACGAGAGTAGCCTTCACGAATATCCAGCTAACACGAATATTTTGCTTCCCACAATGACCTAAGTCGCTATACAAAGCTTCTGCTCCTGTAGTACATAAAAATACAGCGCCTAGTACCAAGAATCCATTTGGATAGTTAACGAGTAATTGCCATCCGTAATAAGGATTTAGTGCTTTGAAAATTTCAGGTGCATATCGCATCTGACTAACTCCTAAAATCGCGAGCATTGAAAACCAAACAAACATCATTGGTCCGAAAAACTTCCCAACGAAGTTAGTCCCAAAGCGTTGAATGATAAAAAGTGATAAAATAATCACCAATACGATTGGGATGAGGGGTAGTTCTGGTTGAATTTTCGTTAACCCTTCAATGGCAGATGAAACGGAGATTGGAGGCGTGATGATTCCATCAGCAAGTAAAGTAGCACCCCCAAGCATCGCCGGAAATACGAGCCAAGGATTTTTACTTCCACGGACGAGTGCATATAAGGAGAATATCCCGCCTTCACCTTTGTTATCAGCACGTAGCGTAATGATGACGTATTTGATAGTGGTTTGCAAAGTAAGCGTCCAGAAAATAAGCGAAACACCTCCAAGTATTACCATGTCGTTAATCACCGTGCCGGAACCGATAATCGCCTTCATTACATAAAGTGGCGATGTTCCAATATCACCATAGATAATTCCTAAGGTGACAATTAATCCAGCTAGGGACAATTTATTAAGAGAGCTATGCTTTTGCAAGAAGGTGCAGTATTGTGCAACAAAAGTATAATGTTTCTGTAGATAATAAGGCAGATTTTATTTTTTCTTAAAATGAATAATAGCCTCAATGTTTTTATGTTCGTTTTCGGCTATCGTTGTTTCACATTTGTCAAGATATCTTAAGCCAATATCTTCTCCAAATCGTTCTATTTTTTTGAATGCAGCCTGTCGTAATTTGTCATCTTTGATAACGCCTCCTTTAAAATTTTTACGAGTGGGTTGTTCAAATTGAGGTTTAACAAGAACAAATATATCACCATCAGGCTTTACAAAGGATGTCAAATGTTCCAACACTTTTTCTAAACTAATAAAGCTTAAATCCGCAACAAGTACATCAAAAGGACCGTTTATTGTTTCCGGTGAAATAGTTCGGATATCAGTGTTTTCGTATGAGGTTACCTGTGGATGAATTTCAAGTTGTTTATCAAGTTGCCCGCATCCAACATCCACAGCGGTAACATGTGAGGCCCCATGTTGTAATGAGCAGTCGGTAAATCCACCAGTTGAAGCCCCAATATCAACCACCATTTTATTTTTCATTGAAAAGTTCGAGTTTAGTATAGCTTTTTCAAGTTTATAACCCCCACGACTAACAAATTTCAATGTGTTTTCTAAAATAGTTACAATGTCGTTTTCTGAAACAGGTGTTGATGGCTTGTCTTTGATTAGTCCGTTTATGACAACAGCCTTTTGCTGGATTAGTTGCTGAGCTTTCTCTCTAGAAGCAACCCATCCTTTCGCTACTAAATATTTGTCCAGTCTATACTCCGGCATGACAAGGCAAATATCTGAAAAATGATTTTTTTAAAAAATCAAACTATGAAAATAATCAAATTGGGACTTATTTCTTCTATTGCAAATTCATATCTTTGCGCCACTAAAATGTCATCAAGTTTTAATCAATAAAAATTCAATAAAATGGTATTTGACCTCGAAATGATTAAGCGCTTTTATGCTTCGCTACCTGCGAAAGTAGAAGCTGCGCGTGCGTTAGTAGGACGTCCTCTAACTTTAACAGAGAAAATTTTATACGCTCACTTATGTGGCGACAATCCTTCTTCTCCTTACGAAAGAGGAAATTCTTATGTTGATTTTAATCCTGATCGTGTAGCTATGCAAGATGCAACAGCTCAAATGGCATTGTTGCAATTTATGCAAGCTGGTCGTCCAAAGGTGGCTGTGCCAAGTACTGTTCATTGCGATCACTTGATTATGGCGAAAACAAGTTCGAAAGAAGATTTAGCTTTTGCTGTGAAGGAAAGTGAAGAGGTTTATAATTTCCTTGCTTCTGTTTCGAATAAATATGGAATCGGTTTCTGGAAGCCAGGTGCTGGAATTATTCACCAGGTAGTTTTAGAAAATTATGCTTTCCCAGGAGGAATGATGATTGGAACGGATAGTCATACCGTTAATGCAGGTGGATTAGGAATGGTAGCTATTGGTGTTGGTGGTGCTGACGCTTGTGATGTAATGGCTGGTTTACCTTGGGAACTTAAATGGCCTAAGTTAATTGGAGTTAAGTTGACAGGTAAATTAAACGGATGGGCAGCTCCGAAAGATGTGATTTTAAAAGTTGCTGGTATTCTTACTGTAAAAGGTGGTACTGGTGCTATCGTTGAATATTTTGGTGAAGGTGCTACATCAATGAGCTGTACTGGTAAAGGTACTATCTGTAATATGGGTGCTGAGATTGGTGCTACTACTTCTACTTTCGGATATGATGAAAGTATGGAGCGCTATTTAAAAGCAACGGGTAGAACAGAAGTTGCAGAAGCAGCGAATGCAATTCGTGAGCACTTAACAGGTGATGCCGATGTATATGCAAATCCTGAAAAGTATTTTGACGAGGTAATTGAAATTAACTTAGATGAGTTAGAGCCGTACATTAACGGACCATTCTCTCCGGATTTAGCTACTCCAATCAGCAAGATGAAAGAAACAGCTGCAGCTAATGGATGGCCAATGAAAGTAGAGGTTGGTTTGATTGGTTCTTGTACGAATTCTTCTTACGAAGATATTAGTCGCGCTGCTTCATTAGCGCAACAAGCAGTCGATAAAAAAATTACTCCAAAAGCTGAATTTACTATTACCCCAGGTTCTGAGTTAGTTCGTTATACAATCGATAGAGATGGTTTTATCAATACGTTCGATAAGATTGGTGCAAAAGTTTTCTCGAATGCTTGCGGACCTTGTATCGGAATGTGGGCAAGGGTAGGAGCTGAAAAGCAAGAGAAAAATACAATCATTCACTCTTTCAATCGTAACTTCAAAGCACGCCAGGATAGTAATCCTAATACCTATGCTTTCGTTGCGTCTCCAGAAATTACAACTGCTTTAGCGTTGGCTGGCGATTTAGGATTTAATCCTTTAACAGATACATTAACGAATGCTGATGGTGTTCAGGTAAAATTAGATGTTCCTAACGGAGATGAATTACCGACAAAAGGATTTGCAGTAGAAGATGCAGGTTATCAGGCTCCGGCTGCTGATGGTTCTAATGTAAAAGTGGAAGTAAGTACTACTAGCGATCGTTTACAATTGTTAGATGCATTCGCTGCATGGAACGGTGCTGACTACAAAGGATTACGTTTGTTAATCAAAGCAAAAGGGAAATGCACGACAGATCATATTTCTCCAGCTGGTAAGTGGTTAAAATATCGTGGACATTTGGATAACATCAGTAATAACATGTTGACCGGTGCTATCAATTTCTATAATGAGAAATCAAACAACGTAAAGAACGGAATCACTGGTGAGTATGGTGAAGTTCCTGCTGTACAACGTGCATACAAAGCGGCTGGCGTTGGTTCTATCGTAGTTGGTGATGAAAATTACGGAGAAGGGTCAAGTCGTGAACACGCAGCAATGGAGCCTCGTTTCTTAGGTGTGAATGCAGTATTAGTTAAATCGTTTGCTCGTATCCATGAAACTAACTTGAAGAAGCAAGGAATGTTAGCATTAACATTTGCTAATCCTGCTGACTATGATAAAATTCGTGAAGATGATATGATTGATATTGTTGGACTAACAACATTCGCTCCTGGTAAGCCATTAACGTTAGTGTTAAATCACGCTGATGAAAGTGCAGAAGAGATTTCAGTAAATCATACATACAATGAAAATCAGATTGAGTGGTTCAAAGCTGGTGGTGCGTTGAACATCATCCGTTCACAGATTGCTTAATTGGTAATAAAACAATAAGAAAATCCTGGCATTACATGTCAGGATTTTTTTTACGCTTTATTTATTTACTACATTCGCTATTCAACAAAATAGTAATGAATCAATCCGCACAAGTTACTGCACCTAAAAAAGTCCTGCGCTCATGGGCGATGTACGATTGGGCAAACTCTGCATACTCGCTTGTAATCACGAGCACATTATTTCCGATTTACTTCAATGCAATTGCAACGGAAGATGGAAATAATGATGTTCAGTTTTTAGGTCATACTTTTAATAGCGACTCATTACAGACCTATGCAATATCAGCTGCGTTTTTAGTGATTATGTTATTGTCGCCGTTGTTATCATCGATTGCTGATTACAGTGGGAAAAAGAAAAAGTTCATGTTTTTCTTCAGCACGATGGGAGCAATATCATGTTCGCTAATGTATTTCTTTACTGGAGTTGAAACGATTTATGTCGGTGTGTTTTGTTCGATGTTAGCGGCGATTGGTTTTGCAGGAAGTATTGTGTTTTATAACGCTTTTTTACCGGAGATAGCAGCTCCAGAAGATCAGGATAAAGTCTCTGCGCAAGGCTTTGCTTTAGGATATTTCGGAAGTTCTTTCTTACTTATTTTTTGTTTGACGATGTTCATGTTTCCACAGTGGTACGGAAATATTACTGCAAGCATGGCAACACGTTTATCATTTTTGTTAGTTGGTGTTTGGTGGTTTGGATTTGCACAGATTACTTTTAGAAATGTCCCTGAGTTACCAACTTCTCATGCTAATGACAAACAATTATTATCGAAAGGCTATACTGAATTGAAAAAAGTATGGAGCGAATTAAAACATACTCCACGACTAAAACGATTTTTATTATCCTTCTTTTTATACAACATGGCCACACAAACGGTGATGTATGTAGCAACTTTATTTGGTAAAAGTGAATTAAAGTTAAGTTCTGAAGTGTTGATTGCAGTGATTTTAATTATTCAGTTTGTAGCTGTCCCAGGTGCATTTATTTTTAGCAGTTTATCTAAGCGATTTGGGAATATCATCGCTTTGCGCATATCTATTATTTGCTGGACAATTTTAAGCGTAGCTGCTTATTTCTGCGATAAGAAATATGGATTTAATGAGCAGACTTATTTTATCGTATTGGCTGGTTGCGTTGGAATGGTGATGGGTGGAATTCAGTCTTTGTCACGCTCAACCTATTCGAAGTTATTACCTGAGACAAAAGACCACGCATCGTATTTTAGTTTCTATGATGTATGCGATAAAACAGGTACGGTGGTGGGTACTTTTATCTTCGGATATATTAACGCTATTACTGGTAGCATGCGTAATTCGATAGTTGTTATTTCTTGCTTCTTCTTTTTAGGTTTATTGTTTTTGAGTTGGGTAAAGATGGAGAGGGGCAGGGGTGAGGCGGCCTGATTTAATGCTCCTTTTTTATGACTAAACTTAAGCGTTTGTAAACGACTATAAATACTTATTAACCGAATAATAGTTTTGTACGTGCTAATTTTGTGTATGGGGCGGAGGAGTGGTGGCCCCCTCGCAAACCGAGTTGATTGATAAAGATCAATTAAATGGATATTTCATTCTCAGATCTGACATCCAGATACTTCGGGAACCTAATTAAATTACCTAATTAGCACATCGCGAAGCCTCGCGAGCGCACTAAAACATAAGCAGATGATCAATCAATGTTATAATTAATTGTTTTTTTGAAATTTGGTTAATAATATTAACTAGTTTATATTTGTAAAAAAAATTATGGAAAACATAGACGTTAAACAATCTATTAAGACAATTGAACAAGCAATTCAAGAGGCTAGAAAAGTTCCCAATGGAGCTTATTACTATGATATTTTATGGGGAGTTATACTCACTCTTTATTATTTTCTAAACTATATTTCTCTTTCTTATCCTGGTTCTTTTATCAGTTCTTTTAATAATTATTATTGGATCGTGTTTCCAATAGGTGGGATACTTTCAGGGATTCGTTCAAAGCATGATGATGCAAGGGAAACAGCTAAATCTTTTGCCGACAAAATTTATTTGTATTCGTATTCAGGTTTTGCTTTCGCTTATATTACTATCTATTTAGCTGCTGAATTCAATGGATTAAATAATATTGTGGTGCCAATTTTCTGTTCACTATTAGGATTGACCGTTTTTGTGACCGGCGGTATTGTTGGTGAAACGGTATCGATAATTGCAGGAATTATTGGGATGCTTATCGGCGGATTTATATTAAAGTTGGATGTGTCTAATCAATGTATGTATGCATCAATTGTATGCATAGTGGCATGTATAATTCCGGGAATAAAAATGATGTTGTCCCGTGTTTAAAGATTTAGACCCAATTTTACATTCTCAACTGCGACTGTCAATTGTTTCTTTGTTGGTTGGATTGGATGAAGCAGAGTTTGTTTACCTTCGAGAAAAGACAAATACTTCTGCTGGTAATTTGAGCCTGCAACTCGATAAATTACAAAAGGCGGGATATGTTTCAATAAAAAAAGGATTCAAAGGCAAGTATCCTGTAACCACTTGCAAGCTTACTTCCAAAGGATTAAAAGCTTTTGAACGGTATGTTACTACTATTAAATCGTACATTCATTTGTGAAATCAAAAGACCATTTCCAAATCTTCAAATTACCAAATCATTTAATTATTTTTGACCTCCATGAATTTAAAAGTCGACATATTCATACCCTGCCTCGTAGATCAGTATTATCCTGATGTTGCTAATAATATGATTAAAGTGTTAGAGCGATTAGGTTGCGATGTGCAGTATAATGTCGAGCAGACCTGCTGCGGACGAATTGCCTTCGAAGATGGTTATTGGGATCATTGTAAGGAAGTAGGCGAGAAGCTCATCATGGAATTACAGCACGAACGCTATATTGTTTGTCCTGGAGCTGCGTGTACTGCTACTATAAAATGTCAATATCCTGCTTTATTCCACAATTCATCTTTGCATAATCAGTATAAGTCGGTGCAAAAAAACATGTTTGAACTTTCCGACTTTTTAGTGAACGTGATGAATGCTTCGGATATAGGTGCCCGTTATAATGCGAAGGCTGTTATGTTTGATGCATGTAAAGCCGTTCATGAATTGAAAATCAAACAGGCGCCTCGATTGCTTTTAAGTAAAGTTCGAGAGTTAACTTTAATAGAAACTCCTTCGACTTATTCATGTTGTGGTATGAGCGGTGGACTAGATCGTAATAACGAAAAGTTATCAGTAGATATAGGAAGTAAAATAATTCAGGATTTTATTGATGCTGGCGCTGACACGATTATTTCATCTGATATGGATTGCTTAATGCACTTTGATTCTATCATCAAGAAAAATAATTTGCCAATTAAAGTGGCGCATTTAGCAGAGGTATTAGCCGCTGGATGGAATTAATCAGGTAATTGATTGAGTCGGTATCCCGATAAATTATGCTTCAACATTTTTTTAATTAGCATTTTGCATTCGTTGGAAGCTTGCGCTGTACTTAATCCTTCTTGGTGAATATTTGAAATACAATTTCTATCAGCATTGGTAGATTGCAGCAATGGATTTGCAGTAATGTACATTCCTAAACTCTGATGTGTTGTTAAGCCAGGACGCTCACCAATAATTACAATTGCAATTTTGCTTTTAGTGATTTCTCCTAGGTGGTCACCAATGGCGACTCTTCCATTTCGACAAATGAAAATCGGATTTATTTGATTCCCGATTGAACGTAATTCATCCAATAAAGCGGTTGTTAATTCACAACCTTGTTCTTCTACTGCCTTCGGAGATAATCCATCAGCAAGAATAATTGAAATAGCATTTTCATTCTTAATTGCTTTTACAATTTCTATTGATGGTCCATTAAGTTCGCAACCTAAAAGTGGATTTTGTACATATTGAAGTCGACTGGTTGCAGTACTTTCAATGATGATACTTTCAACTCCTCTCGATTTTAATTTTTCTTGTATGGATGTAGCATTCCATTCCACCCACACAGCATCAACAGCTCTTGCATGTGCTAATCTAAATGCTAAAACTTCCTCCGTACTTAACGAAACTCCGCTTGTGCTTAACCCAACACGAGCCGTCGTGAACTTTTTAAGTACATTTCTTTGTAAAGATGAATTTGATTTTTCAAGCGACATTTACGAAAGATGATTTAAAAGTTTTTTGATTTCTTCATTCGCAAAAGCTAATTCTCCATTCTTATTTTGAATTCCCATTTTCTCTAACCACCTTTCAAACTCAGGAGCAACTTTCTTATTAAATACTTTTCGCAGATAGGCAGCATCGTTATACGATGTACTCTGATATTGTAACATAATATCATCCGACCCAGGAACCGCCATCATAAAATTACAATTTGCAGCAGCAAGTAAAGTGCTTAAATTATCCATGTCATCTTGATCACAATCAGCGTGATTAGTATAACAAACATCAACTCCCATTGGTAATCCTAATAACTTCCCACAGAAATGGTCTTCTAATCCTGCACGGATAATTTGCTTTCCATTAAATAAATATTCTGGTCCGATGAATCCAACAACTGAGTTCACTAAAAACGGATTGAACTTTCTTGCAACTGCGTAAGCACGTGCTTCACATGTTTGTTGATCAATCATTGCATGAGCATTGGCAGATAATGCAGTACCTTGTCCTGTTTCAAAATAAAATACTTGATTAGAATTCGGATTGCGTTTTAATGCTAATATAGCTTCTTGTGCTTCCGCTAAATCATTTAAATAAACACCAAACGATTCATTTGCTTTTTGTGTTCCTGCAATTGACTGAAATAATAAATCTACTGGCGCACGATTAGCAATACTTTTTGTTAAACTGTAATGTGATAACACGCATGATTGCATTGGTATTTCAAATTTCAATCGCAACTCTTCTAACATTGAAAGAATGGATATTGCAATTTCTTCACTATCACTTACTGGATTAATTCCAATTACTGCATCGCCACATCCATATAAAAGTCCATCTAAAATAGAAGCCATGATACCCTTGTTATCATCATTTGGATGATTAGGTTGTAAGCGAGTGGAGAATCTTCCTTTTAATCCAACAGTAGTTCTAAACTTAGAAACAACTTCAATTTTTTGTGCGACTAAAATTAAGTCTTGCAACGACATTATTTTACTTACCGCTGCAGCCATCTCAGGAGTGATACCGTTATTGGTCTGAAGGATTATTTCATTCGTTACTTCCGTGGATAAAAGCCAGTCACGAAAACCTCCAACAGTTAAATGCGATATTGTTGCAAATGCTTCTTTATCGTGTGTGTCGATTATTAATCGAGTGATATCATCTTTGTCGTAATCGATAACAACTTCATTCTGGAAATTCTTTAAGGGAACATTCGATAAAGCTATTTGAGCAGCGATTCTTTCCTCGTAACTCGATGCACATAAGCCTGCTAATACATCACCACTTCTTAACGGAGATGCTTTAGCTAATAAATCTCTTAAAGATTCAAAGCAATAACTATGATTACTTATTTGCGTCTTGTACATTTGATTTGCTTCGCTGATTCAATTCATATGCTAAAATAGTAACGAATCCGCCTAAAAAGAAAATACATCCAAGCTTAACATTAAAATAAAACATGGCCACCATACATAACAAACTAAGCACTAAAGCAATCATTGGTAAAATAGGGTAGTAAGGGACTTTGAATGGACGTACAAGTGCTGGATTGTTTTTTCTTAATGTAAATAACGAAAACATACTCACGATATACATACTCGTAGCACCCATTGCTGATAAAATAATTAAGTCATTTGTCTTGCCAGAAAAAATACTGATGATTCCAATTCCTAATCCTACTAATAACGCCTTATGCGGTGTTTTGTAACGGATATGAATATGTGCTAATGATGGAGTAAGGATCCCTGCTCTTGATAACGCAAATAATTGTCGCGAATAACTCGTGATGATACTATTGAATGAAGCAATCAATCCAAAGATTCCAACACCTGCTATAATGGTTGTAAGCGTATTTCCTTTGCCTAATAGGATACCAATCGTTTCTGGAAGTGGATAATCAATGGCTGTTAATTGTTGCCAAGGTACTGCTGCGCAAGTGAAGAACATCACACCAATAGCGAGAATACAAAGTGTGATAATACCAGTGATATATCCGATAGGTAAACTCTTCTTAGGGTCTTTCACTTCTTCAGATACCATAGCAACTCCTTCAATCGCGAGATATAACCAAATTGCAAATGGTATGGCTGAGAATACATCTTTGAAAGTAGTAGTAGTGTTTATTAATTCAATATTGCTAGCTTCGTAATGTGTGGAAGTTATTCCTATGTAGATTAATAATTCTGCAATTGCTAATATGGTAACGATAAGTGTAAATGCAGCGCTTTCTTTGATGCCTATAAAATTGATAATCGTAAAAAGTAAATAAGCTACAATAGCAACAATAGTCGTATCAAGCATCGGATGTAAAAAATGAACATAACTTCCCAATGCAATCGCGATAGCTGGTGTAGCTAAAACAAACTCTACTACTGTTGCATAACCAGTAAATACTGCGACTCTTCTTCCAAAAGCTTTATCTGCAAATGTGAAAGGCCCTCCTGCATCTGGTATTGCCGTTGTGAGTTCTGTGAAGCTAAATACAAAGCATAAATAAAAAATAGTAACGAGTAGGGTTGCAATGAACATTCCCATCGGACCACCACTCGTCCAACCATAATTCCATCCGAAATATTCACCTGATATTACTAATCCAACTGCTAAGGCCCAGATATGAATGCCTCGAAGCGATTTTTTTAACGTCGTTGTTTCTGACATCCTCAAATCTAATCAAATAATCTGCATGTCAATTCGAATTGATACAGATAAAAAGCATGTTTAGTAGTAAATGGTTGACCAGATTTTATTAATTCAATGCTGCCGCAGTTATTAATAAAATAGCCCCGATGATTTGAATATTGCTAATGTCTTCTTTTTGAAAAAATCTGGAAACAATAACTGTAGTAGCAGGTTGTACAGCACTGATCAGGGAGAAGTACATCATATTGCTATTTGCGATAGCTAGGTTGCTACCCATAATTCCTCCTATAGTTAGTAAAGCTATTATCAAAATTCCTTTTATTGGAGTGCTAGTATACTCAAGACTTGTGCTTTTTCTTTGAGCAAAAACTAATGCTAATGAAATTATCAGGACAACCATTTCTTGAAATAAAGCAAATAAACTCGGATGCGTTACCGTAATTTCTGATTTAAAACCTCTACTCGCAATTGCCCAGCAAAGTCCAGCTCCCATCGCTAACGATGTTCCTTTGTTCGGTTTAATCTTCTTAAACAATTCACTATCGATTAATAATAGTCCTGCAATCGACAATATAGAAATTGATAATATATTGCTTGGGAATGGAGTGTGATCAATAAAATAGGACATCATAACTCCGAATAAAGAACCCCATAACACAACTGCTGCTGAAATCCCACTAGCTTGTAATCGAATTGAAGCAATATATAAATAGAGTCCAATCAAGCTAATTACAATCCATGGGGCAGCACTTAAAAAAGTTGATATATAATCTATTGGATTTAATAAGTAGTTGGAGTCTATGTACCAGCAAATTAACAAGAGTAGCGGGACAGTTATTAAGCTTCTGTATAAGAGTAATTGCGAATCGCTAAAAGATTTTTGCAAATTTCTCCATAAGCAATTGCTTACGCCAAAGCAAATCATACCGAAAAACAAATAAAGGAAAGTCATTGTGCTTTAGTTGCACAAATATAGTATTTGTTCTTAATTAAGTATATTAATAATGGTATTTTATCCCAATATAATTATGAGGGGTTATCTTTGAAAGTTCCTCTTTAATCTCCGCACTTATTTCAAGTGTATGGATAAAATCTTTGATAGTATCTTGATTAATTTTTCCTCCCGTTCGTGTCAAAGCTTTTAAAGCTTCATACGGATTAGGATATCCTTCTCGACGTAAAATTGTCTGAATAGCCTCAGCAACAACCGCCCAATTGTTTTCTAGGTCATTATGAATTACGGTCTCATTAACGCTAATCTTATTTAACCCTTTGCTTAATGAGGCTAAAGCAATCGAGATATGCGCAAATGGCACTCCTATATTTCTAAGCACTGTCGAATCTGTTAAATCGCGTTGTAATCTTGATACAGGTAACTTAGCTGATAAATGCTCTAGCATCGCATTTGATAATCCTAAATTCCCCTCAGCATTTTCAAAGTCTATCGGATTAACTTTATGAGGCATTGCCGATGACCCGACTTCGTTTGCTACAACTTTTTGTGTGAAGTAGTTCATAGAAATGTATGTCCAGATATCTCTACTTAAATCAATCAAGATAGTATTAATACGTTTCATAGCATCAAATAATGCAGCCATGTTATCATAAGATTCAATTTGCGTAGTATAAGGTGAACGCTTCAATCCTAAAGTTAATACAAACTTATTAGCAAAATTCTCCCAATCAATTTGCGGATAGGCCACAACGTGAGCATTGAAATTTCCCGTTGCTCCTCCAAATTTCGCAGTGTTAGGGATTTCCTGAAGTTGTATTAATTGTTGCTCAATACGATGTTTGAAAATATAAACTTCCTTTCCTAATTGAGTAGGAGAGGCAGGTTGTCCGTGAGTACGAGCAAGCATAGGAATATTTTTCCACGCATTACTTAGCTCATGTAATTTCTCTAATAACTGATTTAGTTCTTTGTAGTAAACATTTTGCAATGCTTCTTGAACTGATAATGGTATAGATGTATTATTGATATCCTGACTCGTTAATCCAAAATGAATAAATTCTTTGTATTCGCTTAAATTCAGTTTGTCAAATTCTTCTTTTAAAAAATACTCAACAGCTTTTACATCGTGATTCGTTGTACGCTCAATGGTCTTGATTCGTATTGCATCATCACTTGTAAACTGCTCGTACAACTTTCTTAATCCAGCGTAGCTGTCGCGCGAAACATTTTTTAATTGTGGTAAAGGGATTTCGCATAATGCAATGAAATACTCAACCTCAACTTTTACTCGATATTTGATTAATGCTTCTTCCGAAAAATAATTCGTTAATGGTTCGCATACTTTAAAATAACGACCATCAACTGGAGATATAGCATTTAATGAATTTAATTCCATGACTTCAATTTAAGCTATTTGTTAAGCAGATAATACTTCTGCTTCTTTATGTATTTTTTTGACAAGTCCTTGTAAAACTTTTCCTGGACCAACTTCTACAAACGTGGTTGCACCATCTGATACCATATTTTGTACTGACTGTGTCCAACGTACAGGAGCTGTTAACTGAGCTATTAGATTTTTCTTGATTTCATCCGAATTGCGGTGAGGCATAGCCGTTACATTCTGATAAATTGCACAGCTTGGCTCGTTGAATGTCGTAGCTTCAATTGCAGCAGCAAGTCTTTCACGAGCTGGTTCCATTAGCGGACTATGAAACGCTCCTCCAACAGGAAGTAATAAAGCTCTTTTAGCACCCGCAGCAGTCATTTTTTCGCAAGCTTCTTTTACTCCTTCAATCGATCCTGAAATAACTAATTGACCTGGGCAGTTATAATTAGCAGCAACAACAACTTTGTCAATACTCTCACAAATCTCTTCTACTTTCGAATCATCTAGTGCTAATACAGCAGCCATTGTCCCTGGTACCGCTTCACATGCAGCTTGCATAGCGTTTGCACGTTCTATTACTAAACGTAAACCATCTTCAAACGAAAGTGTACCATTAGCCGTTAAAGCCGAAAATTCTCCCAGTGAATGTCCAGCAACCATATCAGGTTGGAAACTATCTCCTAATGTTATTGCAAGTATCACAGAGTGAATAAAGATCGCGGGCTGTGTAACATTAGTTTGCTTTAAATCTTCATCGGTTCCGTTAAACATTATATCAGAAATGCGAAATCCAATAATTTCATTCGCCTTTTCAAATAGTTCTTTTGCTAATGGAGAGTTTTCATATAACTCTTTTCCCATTCCTACAAATTGAGACCCTTGTCCCGGAAAGATATATGCTTTCATGTTTTTAAATATGTCGTTGATTAGAAATTAAACTAATAAATTCTTTTCGTGTTCTGTCGTTTTCAAATTCGCCTGTAAATGCAGAAGTAGTCGTTATCGAATTTTGTTTTTGCACGCCGCGCATCTGCATGCATAAGTGTTGCGCTTCTATTACCACTGCAACACCTAATGGATTAAGTGTATTCTGAATGCAATCTCTTATTTCTGTAGTTAAGCGTTCTTGTACTTGCAGTCTTCTCGAAAATGCATCTACAATTCTTGGAATCTTACTTAATCCAACAATATAATGGTTCGGAATGTAAGCCACATGCGCCTTCCCAAAGAATGGAAGCATGTGATGCTCACACATCGAATACACTTCAATGTCTTTTACGATAACCATCTGTTTATACTCTTCCTTGAACTTAGCAGAGTTTAAAATAGCAACAGGATCTAAATCGTAACCATGCGTTAAAAATTGTAACGACTTTGCAACGCGTTCTGGAGTTTTTAAAAGTCCTTCCCGCTCCGGATTTTCACCAAGCTCAATAAGGATATTTTTATAATAACCAGCGATTGAATCAATCTTATCCGGATTATAAATATCCTTCTTCGTATATCCGTAATCGTTATTTGAGTTTTCCATTTGATTTTTATTTACCGCCAAAATATTCTACGAAATTGTTTTCTGTTTCGTAAAGTTTGACGCAATGTAAGTAACATCCTTTTGCATTGATTTCAGCTTCTAATTGTTCCCAAATTGCAATAGTTAAAATTTCTGTAGAAGCCATTTTATCTTTCATAAAATCAACATCCATATTGATGTTCTTATGATCTAATTTATCAATTACTCTTTCTTTGATGAGCTTACTTAAAAATTTTAAGTCAATGACAAATCCTGTATCAGCTGCAGGCTCCCCCTTTACTGTTACAAATACTTCGTAGTTGTGCCCGTGCCAATTAGGATTAGCACATTTTCCAAACACCTCGGCATTTTTCTCTTCCGTCCAATCAGCGCGGTGAAGTTTATGGGCTGCGTTAAAGTGCTCTTTTCTTGTTATGTAAATCATATATTTGGGTTTAGTACCCTCCTTGAACAAGGATGCACAAAATTAGTTTATTTTAGAGTAAATCATTGTAAACTATTGTTATAAATTTGCCTCATGTCGACCAAGAACTTGCTAGTTGCTGCTACCTCTGCCGAAATAAACGGTATTTGTGGTCATATTGAGCCTTATGCAGTTACAACTATAAATAATAATTGGGATGTTATTGTAACAGGCGTCGGGATGGTAGCTACAGTATTCCATCTTACCAATGCCCTGCATAAAAACACCTATTCTCAAATCATAAATGTTGGATTGGCAGGTGCAATTAACAGGGATTTATCACTTGGTCATGTTGTTAATGTGGTTTCAGATGAATTTGCTTTTTGGGGTTCAGAAAATAGGGGAGCGTTTTTATCAGTCTTCGACTTGAATCTCCAAAGTGAAAATGAGAAGCCTTTTCAGAATAAAATTATTACTCCAGAACAGACTAATTTCAGTTTAGATCTTATTCAAAAGGTTAATGGTTTAACAGTTCAAACGGTAACTGGCTCAGCTACATCTTTCGATCTTCTTCTTAAAACGTATAAAGCTGATGTTGAATCGATGGAAGGCGCAGCAGTTTTTTATGTAGCGAATCAGTTTGATATTCCTGCCGTCCAGATTCGAGCAATTAGCAACTATGTTGAGCCTCGTAATCGTGATAATTGGAAAATTGAAGAGGCTTTGGATGCGTTAAATCATGCAGTTTTACCTCTAATAGATAAATGTTAATATCTGTTGTTTTGCTGTTGAAAGCATTTTTTAATATTCCATTTTATTCAGGATAGGAAAGGTATTTTTGATTGTTCAAATGAAATACCTTCTAAGATTTTCTTTATTGCTAATGCTACTCCTCACTAGGCAAGCTCATGCTCAGAAGGAAGATGTACGTCCTTTAGATATTGTATTTTGTCTTGATTTAAGTGGCAGTACTAACGGGTTGGTAAATGATGTTCGTGATAATTTATGGCTTATCGCTAATGAATTAAATGCAATGAAACCAAAACCCGATTTTAGGTTAGGAGTAATTTGTTTTTCACGGCCAAGCTTTGGTAAGGATGATGGCTATGTTAAAGTTTTCTCTAATTTAACTTATAATCTTGATTACATTGATGCCGAGCTTTATAAATTGAAACCTTCTATTGAAAAAGGAGATCAGATTGTGAGTGCAGCACTTTCCATCGCTGTTAGTGATATGTCATGGTCGAAAAAAGAAAATGCACTGAAGTTAATTTATATAGTTGGTAATGGTTCCGTATCAACTAACGGTTACGAATATGTGAAGATATGTGAACAGGCTGTCGATAATAAAATAATTGTGAATTCGGTGTTTGTTGCTAAATCTATCAACAAAGTTGCTGATATTGCAGGATGGAAGCGGGTAGCTGCGATTACTGGTGGCATTCAAACGGAAATATCAGTAAATAAAAAAGATCCGATTAGTTTTTGGAATTCTGATATGAATGCAGTCATGAAACAAAATGCTCTTTTGTATAATGATATGCAATGGTCAGGGCCAGATAGCGCTATGGGACGAAAGTCAATGTTGGCTTCAGATTCTGGAGCATTTGAAGCTGGTTTAAGTACTTATATGCATCGAATGTATTATAAGGCTTCGGGCAGCTTTGTAAAGAGTATAAAATACTGCGATTATTTTGCTAAGTATAAAGAAGAGGCTAGCTTAACTACAATGTCTGCATTTGATCAACGAGCTTATCGCATGCGCGAAGAGCGAGATCGCAAATTTGCTAGATTAAAAAGTTTAGTAGGAGAGGATGGAGTGGTTCAATTATTTGCTGAATATTCCAAATCTGAATTCAAAGAAGAAGGTATATTTCACAGAGTAATCATCCTTTCAACGATTAAAGCTTGGTATAAATAAACTACATCTCGGCAATTACTGTAACACTTCCTGTAGTTTTCTGACCAATCTGCGCAGTAATTTTTGTTCCTAAAGGGAAATATAAGTCAACACGCGAACCAAATTTTATAAAACCCATCTCACCACCTTGTCTGATTTTGTCATTCTGATGTGGATAGTAAACAATGCGTTTCGCTAAAGCACCTGCAACCTGACGTAATAAAATTTCACGACCATCGTCTTTCTGAATTACAATCGTGCTTCTTTCATTTTCTGTACTTGCCTTCGGATGCCAGGCCACTAAATATTTTCCTTTGTGATAAGCAACATATTTAATCAAACCAGCAATAGGATACCAGTTAGCATGAACATTGATTGGCGACATAAATATTGAAACCTGAAGTCGTTTGTCTTTGAAATATTCACCTTCATAAACCTCTTCAATCACAACCACTTTTCCATCTGCAGGAGCAACAACTAAATTGCTTCCTAATGTTAAGTCGCGCTTTGGATATCGGAAGAACTGAAGGAATAACAAATAAAGCACAATGCAAATAACTAAGATGCTTATGAATAGCCAATGGCTGCTTCCTAGACTATAAAACGTAATGGCATTTAACGCAATCATTATAATTGCTGATACACTAAGTATCGTATATCCTTCGCGGTGAATTGTCATAGTATCGTTTTATTAAAAACGCAGGCTGATTTTTATTCAACCTGCGTCTATTGATTTTTTGGTTTATTAATAACTTCCTCTTGAACGAATCGCTTTCGCTACTTTTTCTAATGCGAATACATAAGCAGCAATGCGCATTGAAATTTTATGCTTTGTAGAGACATTCCAAACATTTGCAAAAGCTTGTTTCATCCAGCGATCAGCACGCTTGTTGATTTCTTCTTCACTATTGTAATATCCTGTTCTGTTTTGAACCCACTCAAAATAAGATACCGTTACTCCACCACCGTTAGCAAGGATATCTGGAATTATAATCGTACCTTTTTTGTTTAAGATCTCATCAGCACCAGCTGTTGTTGGACCGTTTGCACCTTCAACAATTAACTTTGCTTTAATATTGCTTGCATTAGCAGCAGTAATCTGATTTTCTAAAGCACAAGGTGCTAAAATCTCAACTGGCAATTCTAACAACTCTGCATTAGTAATTAACTTACCACCTTTGTATCCTTTCAATACTCCTTTGTTGCTATCACGATAAGCCATTGCTTTTTCAATGTCAATTCCTTTTGGATCGTAGAATGCAGCTGTATGGTCTGAAATGGCTACCACTTTTATTCCGTGCATAGCAAAATGCTTAGCCGTAATTGAACCAACATTTCCAAATCCTTGAACAGCAGCTTTACATTTCTTAGGTGACATTTTCATCTTTGAAAGAGCTTCTAACGCTGATGTACATACGCCACGACCTGTTGCTTCTACACGTCCTAATGATCCGCCTAAGTGTAAAGGTTTTCCTGTAACGATTCCTGGAGTGAAACTTCCTTTAATCTTGCTGAACTCGTCAACAATCCAAGCCATTTCTCTTGGACCTGTATTCATATCAGGAGCAGGGATGTCTTTATCTACTCCGAAAATATCTTGCATTGCTGCAGTATATGCACGAGTTAAACGCTCTAATTCGCCAACAGACATTTTAGAAGGCTCACAATTGATTCCGCCTTTTGCTCCACCGTAAGGGATATCAGCAATAGCACATTTATAAGTCATCCAAGCTGCCAAAGCTTTTACTTCATCCGCATCAACAGCTGTTGAATAACGAATTCCTCCTTTTGAGGGTCCTAAAGCTGTTGAGTGAATTACACGGTAACCATCAAACGATTGAATACTCCCATCATCCATCTTGATAGGTAAACTAACCTCAACCAATTTAGATGGATTCTTAATCACATTGTAAACATCTTGCTCTAGCCCGATAATTTTTGATGCAATGTCAAAACGTTGAATCATCGCCTGGAAAGGATTTGTAGTATCTTGAACTGCCGCTGCAGCTAAGTGTAACGATTTTTCATCTTTCGCAATGAATTTTACAGATGATTTTTTCAAAGCTTCGTTGATTGTTTTTTCAGTGTTTTTATCTGATAAAAGAATCGTCTCACACTTCGGGTGCATAGCCTTAATTTTCTTGGATAACATCAAACCATTCATTGATTTTTTATTCTTCGAATTAAGGTTATAATCGATGAATGCAATAGTTGGCTTTTTCTTTCCAATTTGCTTTAAACACTCTTCGCCACTTGAAAACCTTAATATTGTGCTGTTTTCAGTACTGCTTTCCAGGTGATCCTTTAAGATTTCTGCTTGTAATGCATCATCTTCTACGATTAAAATAAGCGCCTTCGCTACTTGCTTGGCAGCTTTTGATTTTTTTGAAATTGCTGTAATCGCCATGCTATTTTTTGCTGTAGATTTAGGGGAGCGAATTTAGGGAATTTATTGACTGAAAATCCAAATTAATTGTGGAAAAACTCCCATGATTTCTTAATATACAGCATTATTGTTCCGAAAACCTCGAAAAATCAGTCGTTTGAAGCCATTTTTTAAGGTCATTTCCTTGAGCCTCTAAGCTTCTATCAAAGCGTGGTTGTAAGGTATTATAACGTTTAAAGGAGGCAAACCATGCGTTGTTTATCTTGTCTCTTTTCTGAAAAACAAAATCATATCGATGCTGATTTACAAAATTGAGCTCTTGAATAGAACCAAGAATATGTTCTGTCAATTCTTTTTTCTCTTTCTTTTTGGCTTCTATTGAAGTTTCATTCTTAAACGATTTATATAGACTGTCTAATTCATAATATCCCTTTGTCATTCGCTCGTTAAATAATTGATTATCGTGTAAAATCCCCTCGTACTCTTTTAGCAATGGTGATTCATTCCCGAATTTCTTTTTGATAAATAAAATTGCTCCTTTTTGCCCTACAAACGTGGCCAGATTCTCATTAAACGTAACATTGTTTTTATCATACTTATACGAATGCGTCAATTCATGTATGATTAATTCAGCCAACTCACCCTTGCTTTTATTCAGCATGCCCGATAATACCGGATCTTTTAACCACCCTAATGTCGACCAACCCGAGGCTGTTCCTAAATAAACATCTAATCCCTCCGCTTTACGCTCTAACACTTCTTGATCCGCCATCTCACGCTTGAAAAATCCTTTGTAAGTAAAATTTCCAGCGATAGGGAAGTGCCATTCGTATTCTTGCATGCTAAACTCCGGACAAGCACTTACCACATACATCAATGGACGATTATGCTGATCGTAAAAAGTAGTGTAGTTGTTGTTTTTAGGAAATCCTAATTCTTCGACAGCGAACTTTTTAATATCTGCTATAAGCAATAGTTTTTCCTTGGTTTCCTTCGGGATGCTTTTATCATTGATCACTTCATCGATTGGCTTCGACTCAAAAATGATTGTAAGTTGCCCTTTAAGCTGTACGCATGCATAGTATAGCAAGGAGTAATTCCATGCACAAAAAATGAATAAAACAGCTAATAATCCAACTAGGATTTTCTTCACAAATTTCAATTAAAAACAATAACGATTAGCTTCACATAACGCCGCGGCTATACGTCGTCTCGCTTCTTTTGTATTAATCATCGATGGCTTTGTGAATCGCTTAAGTCCCATTAAAAGCATTCGTTGTTCGTCTCCTTCGCACATTGAGTTAATCGCAGTTCTTCCATTCACGTTCACACGGTCAATCGCATTGCTTAAATAAACACGTAGGATATCCAATTCTAGACTACACGCAGCTTCTCCCTTGATATCAACCAGTTTTTGCAATCGCAATAACAATGATTCAGCAACAAATACATCAATTGCCATATCCGCTATGTTCATCAAGATCTCTTGTTCTTTTGCAAGCGACATCATATACTTCTGAACAGCAGTTCCCGCAACCATCAAAATAGATTTCTTTAATTGCGCTAATGTTTTTTTCTCCGCACTAAATAATGCCTCATCTTCAGCACCAAAGTCGGGTATAGACATTAATTCTTTTTGTACGGCCATCGCAGGAGTCATCAAATCTAATTCTCCTTTCATCGCACGTTTTAAAAGCATATCAACAATTAATAATCTGTTGATTTCATTCGTGCCTTCAAAGATTCGATTGATTCTCGAGTCACGATACGAACGATCCATTGGAAAGTCAGCGGAGAAACCATAACCTCCGTAAATCTGCACGCCTTCGTCAACGACAAAGTCTAATAATTCAGAACCTGCTACTTTTAAAATCGCACATTCAACAGCATATTCTTCAGCAGCACCTAATAGAGCACTACTGGCATTTTTTCCTGATTGCTCTAATTCAATTTCTTTTGCTTCAATTAAATCACTAACACGATAGATAGCAGATTCAACAGCAAACGTGCGAATCGCTTGCTCCGCAAGTTTATGACGGATCGCTCCGAATTTTGCAATAGGTAATTTAAATTGTGTTCTCGTATTAGCATATTCCACCGACTGATTAATCACCTGTTTTCCTCCTCCTAAAGCAGCAGCGGCTAATTTCGCACGACCAATATTTAAGATGTTAAAAGCAATTAAATGTCCTTTGCCAATTTCGCCAAGTACATTCTCTACAGGCACTTTACAATCACTAAAAAATACTTGTCGCGTAGATGAACCTTTAATTCCCATTTTATGTTCTTCTTCGCCAAGTGATAATCCATCAAACGATTTTTCTACTATGAATCCAGTGAATTTCTCTCCGTCCACCTGAGCAAATACAGTAAACACATCTGCGAATCCTGCATTTGTAATCCACATTTTTTGTCCGTTTAAAATGTAATGTTTTCCATCTTCGGATAATACAGCTTTCGTTTTCGCTGCCAATGCATCTGAACCAGAGCCTGGCTCCGTTAAGCAATAACTCCCTTTCCATTCGCCGGTAGCTAGTTTAGGTAAGTACTTTGCTTTTTGCGACTCATTTCCGAAATATAAAATAGGTAATGTCCCAATTCCTGTATGCGCTGCCATAGCTACTGAAAAAGAATGGCCAGCACCTAATACTTCTGTCATTAACATTGAAGTAATAAAGTCTTTTCCAAATCCACCGAAATTCTCAGGAATGGCAACACCTAATAATCCTAATTCACCTGCTTTATCAAGCAATGAAGGCATCAAGCCCGGCTCCATCGCATCAATTTTGTCAAGTTGAGGGTCGACATATTGCTTTAAAAATTCATGGGCTGCATCGGCCATTAACTTGTGCTCTTCATTAAACTCTTCAGGTATAAAGTTCGCGTTATAGTCTGATTCGCTAATTAAAAAAGCGCCTCCTTTCAAGTGGTTATTCGTATTTTCCATGGATGTAAAATTTTAAACAAAACTGCACATTACTACGATGATTAACAAGATTTAGTTGTCAAAATAGTGTGATACTTATTAGCATTAAAAATGAACCCTTCGCCTTATTGATTGACATTGCTTATTTTCGCCTAGTGGAAACAAAAATTTCATCATCAATAGAGGAAGCAGCTGATTTATTAAACCGTGGACAACTTGTAGCAATACCTACAGAAACGGTTTATGGATTAGCCGCCAATGCCCTTGATAAAATAGGTGTTGTTGAGATTTTTAATGCAAAGCAACGTCCTTCATTTGATCCATTGATTGTTCATATTGGTAACAAATTAGATGTAAATCGTTATGCTTCTCATATACCTATTAACGCTCTAAAATTGATGGATAATTTTTGGCCAGGACCATTAACCGTGGTTTTGCCTAAGCAAGGTTGCATTCCTGATGAAGTGACTTCTGGATTGGACACTGTAGCTATTCGTATGCCGAATCATTCTTTGACTTTGCAATTGTTGAATCAACTTGATTTTCCATTAGCCGCACCGAGTGCAAATCCTTTCGGATATATTAGTCCAACTACATCACAACATGTCTTTGATCAGCTCCAAAATAGAATACCAATGATTCTTGATGGCGGTCCTTGTGATATAGGATTGGAGAGTACGATTGTTGGTTTTGAAGGTGAGTTGCCAATAGTTTATCGTTTAGGCGGACTAACGCTAGAGGATATACGCAATGTGTGTGGAGAGATTAAAGTAGAAGTAAATTCTTCTTCTGACCCTAAAGCGCCTGGCATGTTAAAGAGTCATTATGCACCAACCAAGCCTTTAAAAATTATTTCTAGCAATTATAATTTTAATGATTTAACCAATCATGCCGCTTTAATTGTTTTTGGGGAATTTGAAAATAATACTAATGCACTAGTATATAATTTATCTCCAATTGGCAATTATAAAGAAGCGGCATCTAACCTATTTTCTTTTCTTCGAAAGTTGGATACGGATGATAATGTGAAGGAGATTTTTGCCGTTTTATTACCATCAATTAACTTAGGAATTGCCATTAACGATCGACTTAGCAGGGCCGCTCATCAGGATTAGGTTTTTCGTTTAACTCGATTTTATTAATTCTTGATTCGTTAATAACTAAACGTTTGTAAACGGCTATTTTGATTATTTTAAATTTTATTTACAAGAAAATACAAGGGCAAATAAATTTTTTTAATAAATTATTAAAAATAGTAAATGAAAATATCTGCCACCTCAACATTAGTACTAAACTGGTCGGACAAATCCTTATGGCAATGTCAAGAAACCATGAACTATAATGCACAACTAGATCTAAGTGAAGGTGAGCCTCTCTTTAAGTTATTTAGTGAAGAAGAATCTTTCATGCATAAGCAGGCCGTATCAGGAAGAAAATTTTTCATGAAAAAGAATGCGGTAGAATTCTTACAGAAATGTAATAACGTAAATCAATCAGGTCAAGTGATTATTCTCGCGGCTGGACTAGCGCCACGTTCAGTTGAAATTGGTTCTCTTTTTCCTTCGAGTAGTGTATTTGATTTAGATAAATTCTTAATGGATGATAAGAGAGCATTAACAAACGGTAATCCATGTAACATAAAATTTATTGAATGTGATATTACGGATATTGATGGATTAACAGAAAATCTGATTAAATGTGATTTCAAAATGCAGAACCCTTCTATTGCAATTATGGAAGGCATTATCT
>JBKCGZ010000078.1:0-4441 GCA_046303115.1 Bacteroidota bacterium
ATTAGTAGCGAATTGCAAAGACAGTCTTGCACCAACTATTCTTGCTGAATTAAAATTATCGAAGTCGAATGCAACTGACACTGCAGAATATGTCCTGCAACAGTTACCAGAAAATATTAATACAGGTAATTCGGAATTTTCACCTGTAGCATTAGGCGATAGTATTTTATTGTATTCTTCTCATCGCTTTCCTTCAAAAAATGATGAGAATACGGTTCACTCAAAAATCCTATCTTCAAAAATTAAAAATGGTATTTACGAAAGTGGAATCACCTTACCTACTTCAATCAACAACGCTGATATCAGCAATGGAAATGTAAGTATTAGTCCTGATGGCAAAATAATGATTTTTTCCCGCTGCCATTACAACGATAGCAATGTTTTAATTTGCGACTTATACGAAACAGCCATCAAGAATGGAAAATACAATACGCCAAAAAAATTAGCACTTAACGCTGAGGGTTATACGACAACGCAACCTTGCATAGTAACACATCCCATTTATGGATATCAACTTTATTTTTCAAGTAACCGTAAAGGTGGCTTCGGACAAAATGATATTTATTATTGTAACAGAGGCGCCGATGGTAAATATAGTTCTGTCGTAAACCTGGGTAAAAAAGTTAATACTTCCGAAAATGAGCTAACGCCTTTTTACAATTTGAATAACGATACGCTTTACTTTAGTTCAGATAAAGCGGGTGGCTTAGGCGGCTTCGATATTTATCAATTAGCAGTTAAAGACAGTAATGACCTTGCAATGCCAATGAAAGTTCCGTACAACTCTGGTTATAACGATTTGTATTATACTGCGAGTTATGGAAAAGAACCAAACACTTATCTTGTTAGTAATCGACCACCTGCCGGGAAGTTGAATGCATCAGCTTGTTGTTTCGATATCTTTAAAGTTAAGAAGGTTGCTGTCGATTCTAATAAAATCAAAAAGAAAGAAGAAGAATTAAGTCTGATAAAATTAAACAAAGGCTTAGGCGACGATCGTTTTCTGTTTGATGATTCGCTTTCGTACGAAAAAATCAATTCTTTATTAAGAGAACTATTACCACTTAGTTTATATTTTGATAACGATTACCCTGATCCAAAAACAAGAAAAGAAACTACATCAACAAGGTATCAACAACTCGTTACCGATTACCTCGACCGACAAGGAGAATATGCACAAATGCAAGGCGACTCGATTAAGATGGAAGGGATAAAGAAGTTTTTTAATGATTCAGTTTATGGTAATTTTCAACGTTTAGAAATTGTTTGTGCAGGTATTAAGAAAGCCCTAAGTAATGAGCAGGACATTGTTATTAAACTTAAGGTAGAAGGCAGCGCAAGCTCTTTGGCAACTGATGCATATAATGTAATTTTGTCTTCACGTCGGATTAGTAGCATCTTTAATTATTGGGGCGAGTGGAATGATGGATTTATTAAAAATGCGATTGACATCGGACAAATAATTATCAATAAAAATCCCAGAGGCGAACAACAAGCTGCGGGAAAAGTAAGTGATGATGCCAGCAACCAGGCATTGTCGGTGTTTAGCTTGGAAGCATCACAAGAGCGAAAAATAGTTATTACGGATTTATCGATTGAAAAAAAGAATGAAGTTAAATAAACATTTAATCCTTTTAATTTTTACGGCGTGTATTCTATGCGTAAATACCTCGCGTGCACAAAACCTTTTAATTAATCCAGGTTTTGAAAACTTCAGTGGTAGTCCTACTTTACAAGGACAACTTAATCTTGCTACACCATGGGTTCCTTTAGGATCTACTCCTGACCTATATGCTCCTCAAGTAAATTTACCTATTCAGCCATGTGATGTTATAAATACACCTTATAACGTAGGCGGCTATACTCCCGTGAGAGTTGGAGGTAATGCTTACGCAGGAATTTCTGCAGACCCTTTAAATAATACAAGAGAATACATTTCATCTCCCCTCACTGTTTCCCTAAATGCTGGCGAACTATATCGCGTTGAGTTTTGGGTACAATTAGCCGATAGCAGTCGCTTTGCATGCAACCGCTTAGGCGCCTATTTCTCCAACGGAGCACCCGTTCAAGCAGGTAATACTCCTATTAACTTCATCCCTCAGATAGAAAATCCAAACATCATCAATGATACAAGCGATTGGACATTGATAACAGGAATTTATCAAGCTTCTGGAACAGAAAATTATATTACAATTGGAGTTTTTCGTGCTGATGTTTCTCCTTTACTACAACGACAAGATTTAGGATCTAAAAGTACAGGATGCGATGCTTTCGATGATGCAATTTATTATTTTATTGACGATGTAGTTGTTCGTCCTGTAAATGAAGTAGTAGAAATTGATGGCGATAGTGTTTTATGTCCTGGTGATGTACTCAATTTATTCTGCACCGTTAACGTACCGTTTTGGTGGAGCAATTCGAACGACCCAACAGATACAATTTCGACATTGCCAATTTTAGTTGCAACACCTACCGCTTCTACAACTTATTATCTGAATGGAATTGCTAAAATAGATTCGGTAAAAGTAACGTTTGTAAACCCTCCCGTAATCAATATTGGTCCAGATACACTTTTATGTCTTAATGATTCGATTAAACTAGATGGCTTTGCTTCGGATGCTGTATCATACAATTGGAGTACGGGAGATACAACTTCCTTTATTCAGGCAAAAGACACAGGTGTTTACTATGTTGATGTTTACAATACCGGATGTTTATCAAGTGATACAATTATAATTTCCGATTACTTAGAAAACGATTTGTTTGATTTAGGTACTGACTCTGCCTATTGCTTTTTTAACGGCGATACGCTGTATTTAAACGGACCAGCAGCAGATAGTTATCTTTGGCAACCAACAGGAGAAACTACTCCTTCAATTACTGTAATTGCGCCTGCTATTTATACACTCACTGCAACAAAATCCAACGGATGTAAAAGCACTGCTCTTATAAGTGTAAAAGAAATTTGCGAGCCCAATGTTTTTATCCCTTCAGCATTTACTCCTGACGATGATGGCATTAATGATGTCTTTCTTCCAACCATTAACAATGTAGAAAATTTTAATTTCAGAATTCAAAACCGTAGAGGGCAAACTGTATTTTTCTCTGAAGATGCCTCTAAAGGATGGGATGGAAAATTTAATGGTGTGGATGCACCAATTGGTGTTTATGTTTATCGTTTGAATTACTTAGCTTTTGATGCCGAAGGTTCTAAAATCAAAGAGAAAATACTGGGCACAATAACCTTGATACGATAAGATTACTGTGAAAGAAGAAGTATTTGAAAATCCTAATATTCGGATTTTATTAGTCGACGACAATCGTGTTAATCAGTTTTTAGGAAAGCGATTACTTAAAAATATCGGAATTGAAAATGTCGATTTGTGCAGCAACGGCATTGATGCTTTATCAAAAATTTCAGAAGTAAAATACGATGTATTACTTACGGATATTGAAATGCCAGGAATGAATGGCTATGAGTTAAGCAAGGTGGTAAGAGCACAAGAGCAGTCAAAAGAACTTTTAATAATTGCTTTAACAGGCAATGCATCCGACGAAGACAAAGCGAAAGCAACAGAAAGTGGCATCGATGTTTTTATTACGAAGCCGTATAGTCCCGAGGATTTACTAAATATTTTAAAATCGCATACTACTCATACGCTTCATTCAACTGCTGCACCTGCTGAAATAAAAGAAACGGTAATTACGCATCCGGGTATCCAACAGATATATGACATCTTTAAAAATAATGCAGATGATGTACGACATTTTTTAATGATGCTAAGTTTTCAGCTTCCAGAATTGCATAAAGAAATTATTGCTGGTATAGAAAACCAAAATCTGGAATTAGTATTTCAAGCAACACATAAAATAAAATCGCCGCTCAAATTATTTGGCGACGATGAATTGTTTGAATTATTGAATCAACTTTCGAATGATGCGAAGAGTAACCATGATACAGCTTCGTTTAAAAGTCGCATGGAAAAAATAAGTTCATTACTCGATAAGAACTTACAGCTCATTCACGAAACACTGGATGGAATGATTTGAAAAAGGCGAACAAAATGTTCGCCTTTTTTTTATTTTGATAAATCGTCAAATTCAATATTGGTAAATCCTGAACCTGAACTCTGGTCGTTTGAACTTCCTGGATTCGCTTCGCGAGAAACTGTTCCTGGTTGATTTTCGCGGATGTAACCTAATGCTTCCATTAAACCATCGCTAAATTTTTCAAAGTCTTCTTTGTAAAGAAAAATTTTGTGTTTCTCATAAACAGGACGATCTTCACTCTCACCTGGCAATCTTTTGCTCTCAGTAATCGTTACGTAATAATCGTTGCTTCTTGTCGCTTTAACATCAAAATAATAAGTACGCTTACCAGCTCTCACTCTTTTGGAAAAATACTCTTCTCTTGGTTGTTGTTGATCGAAATCGCTCATAT
>JBKCGZ010000079.1:0-3958 GCA_046303115.1 Bacteroidota bacterium
AGAAGAAGTACATCCGTTAGCATCCGTCACATTTACTGAATAATTTCCTGCAGAAAGATTTGAAGCTGCAGCATTGCTTCCTCCCGATGGTATCCAAGCATATGTAAATGGACCTACTCCTGCACTTGCATTCACCTGTGCGCTACCGTTAGTACCGCCAAAACAAGTTACATTAGTACTGCTTGAAATAGCTACTGTTGGGCCACCAATCGTCGCCACGTTGGCTATTGATGAAGCCGAACATCCATTCGCATCGTAAACAGTAACGGTATAAACTCCTGCAACAACATTACTAATTGAAGAAGTAAACTGTCCATTTGACCATTGATAATTATACCCGGCAACACCACCACTAACATTGGCACTGGCAGATCCATTTAATTGTCCACATGAGGACGACGATGTAGTTGTTTGAATTGACAATGCAGTTGGCTCTGATATAACAACTGAAGTAGATGTAGTACAGCCATTTGCATCTGTAACATTAACTGTATAATTGCCTGCTAATAAATTTGCAGCACTAGATGATGTTCCACCAGAAGGTAGCCAGTTATACGAATATGGAGCAGTACCTGAACTAACGCTTACTTGTGCTGATCCAGTTGCATCTCCAAAACAACCAACATTACCAAAGCTTGCAATTGAAACTGATGGTCCACCAATATTTCCAACATTAATTATAACAGAAGAAGTGCAGGCATTTCCATCTGTCACCGTAACCGAATAAAACCCTGGAGCTAAATTATTGATTGAATTTGTTGTTTGTCCGTTTGACCATTGATAAGCATATCCTCCACTTCCACCCAAAACATTTACACCTACACTTCCATTTAATTGTCCGCAGGTTGCCGCAACGCTATTAGTTTGAATATTCAAAATTGTAGGTTCTGTAATAGTTGAAGAGGCAGATGCAGTACAGCCATTTGCATCAGTAACTGTAACAACGTAAGTCCCTGCCGTTAGATTACTAATTGATGAAGTACTTCCTCCATTACTCCACAAATAGGAATATCCTGCTGTACCATTCGACGCTACCGAAGTTGCTGAGCCTGTCGAAGCACCATTACATAAAACGTTTGTAGATGTTGGAATCGTAACCGTCAAAGTAGCAGGCTGGTTTATTACTACTGATGCAGAAGCAGTACAGCCATTTGCATCAGTCGCTGTTACCGTGTATGTCCCAGCCGCTAGACTATTTATTGTTGTACTATTTGATCCATTATTCCATAAGTAAGTATAACCAGCTGTACCATTCGACGCTAACGAAGTTGCTGAGCCTGTCGAAGCACCATTACAACTCACATTTACAGTTGTAGGAACTGCTACCGACAATTGAGTTGGCTGCGAAATAATTACGGAAGTAGATGAAGTACAACCATTGTTATCAGTAACATTCACTGAATAACTTCCTGCGGATAAATTATTTGCAATATTATTATTACCACCTGATGGTAGCCAAGCATAAGTAAAAGGACCTATCCCTGAACTGACGTTCACCTGTGCACTACCGTTAGTCCCTCCAAAACAACTTACGTTGGTACTATTAGCTATAGCAAGTGTTGGACCTCCAATACTTCCCACATTTACGGTAGTAGATGTTGTACAACCATTACCATCTGTTACTGTAACAACATAACCTCCGGATGAAATATTATTAATCGTTGATGACGTTCCGCCATTCGACCATAAGTATGTATAAGCCCCTGATCCTCCACTAGCATTAATCGTTGCACTTCCATTTAATTGTCCGCATAGTGTTGAATTAGATGATCCATTTATCACCAAGGCAGAAGGCTGCGTTATAACTGTCGTTGCTTGTGACGTGCAGCCATTCGCATCAGTAGCAGTTACAGAGTATGTCCCTGCCGTTAGATTATTAATTGTTGCAGATGTTGATCCTGTATTCCAAAGATATGAATATCCAGCTGTACCATTCGACGCTAACGAAGTTGCTGAGCCTGTCGAAGCACCATTACATAAAACATTTGTAGTTGAAGGAATAGATACTGTTAAAATACTTGGCTGCGTAACGTTTGCAGTAGTGGATGCAGTACACCCATTTGCATCCGTTGCAGTAACAGTGTATGTCCCTGCCGTTAGATTATTAATTGTTGCAGATATTGATCCTGTATTCCAAAGATATGAATATCCAGCTGTACCATTCGACGCTAACGAAGTTGCTGAGCCTGTCGAAGCACCATTACATAACACATTAGTTGTCGATGGAATTGATACCGTTAATAAAGTCGGTTGTGTAATTGTTGCTGTAGTTGATGATGTACATCCGTTGGCATCTGTAGCTGTAACAGTGTATGTCCCTGCAGTTAGATTATTGATTGTTGCAGTAGTTGATCCTGTATTCCATAAGTATGAATATCCTACTGTACCATTCGACGCTAACGAAGTTGCTGAGCCTGTCGAAGTACCATTACATAATACATTTGTAGAGGAAGGAATTGATACTGTTAATGTAGTCGGTTGTGAGATTGTCGCTGTCGTTGACGCAGTACATCCATTCGCATCCGTTGCTGTTACGGTGTATGTCCCTATAGTTAGATTATTAATTGTTGCTGTCGTTGATACAGTATTCCATAAGTATGAATATCCAGCTGTACCATTCGAGGCTAACGAAGTTGCTGAGCCTGTCGAAGCACCATTACATAATACATTTATTGTTGATGGAATTGATACAGTTAATAAACTTGGTTGTGTAATTGTAGCATTCGTTGATGCCGTACATCCGTTGGCATCTGTCACAGTAACGGTGTATGTCCCTGCCGTTAGATTATTGATTGTTGCAGTAGTTGATCCAGTATTCCATAAGTAAGTATAACCAGATGTTCCACTTGATGCTAATGCTGTTGCGCTACCAGTTGCTCCAGCATTACACAATGCATTTGTAGTAGAAGGAATTGAAACAGACAATAAACTTGGTTGTGTAATCGTAGTTGTCGTTGACGTAGTACATCCATTCGCATCTGTTGCAGTAACGGTGTATGTCCCTGCGGTTAGACTATTGATTGTTGCAGATGTTGATCCTGTATTCCATAAGTATGAATATCCTGCTGTACCATTCGACGCTAACGAAGTTGCTGAGCCTGTCGAAGCACCATTACATAATACATTTGTTGTAGTAGGAATTGATACTGTTAAAAGATTCGGCTGTGTGATTGTGGCAGATGTCGATGTAGTACATCCATTTCCATCTGTTGCAGTGACTGTATACGTACCAGCAGTGAGATTACTTATGGTAGCAGATGTGGCTCCGGTACTCCAACTATAATTATAACTAGCAGTTCCGTTAGATGCAAGCGAAGTAATACTTCCATCAGAACCTCCACTACACAACACATCAGTAGTTGAAAGGATTGACAACTGTAAAATACTAGGTTGAGTTATTGTTGTTGATGTGAAAGATGTACATCCGTTAGCATCTGTAGCTGTTACGGTGTATGTCCCTGCCGTTAGATTATTAATTGTTGCAGATGTTGATCCTGTATTCCAAAGATATGAATATCCTGCTGTACCATTCGACGCTAACGAAGTTGCTGAGCCTGTCGAAGCACCATTACACAAGACATTTGTAGTTGAAGGAATTGAAACAGACAATACACTTGGTTGAGTAATCGTAGTTGTCGTTGACGTAGTACATCCATTCGCATCTGTCGCAGTAACAGTGTATGTCCCTGCAGTTAGATTATTAATTGTTGCTGTCGTTGCTCCGGTATTCCATAAGTATGAATATCCTGCTGTACCATTCGACGCCAACGAAGTTGCTGAGCCTGTCGAAGCACCATTACATAATACATTCGTTGTGGATGGTATTGTAATACTTAATAATGAAGGCTGTGAAATAACTACTGAAACAGAAGAAGTACATCCATTGGCATCTGTCACGTTCACCGAATAACTTCCAGCTGAAAGATTTGATGCAGCAACTCCACTACCACCACTTGGC
>JBKCGZ010000080.1:0-4182 GCA_046303115.1 Bacteroidota bacterium
AAGGTAAGAAGTAATAATCATGGGAGCTAGAAAACGTAACGCCGCAGAAGCGCGCAAAACCGCTCAGAAAGAAAAGTCTTTCGCCAAATTAAATGATTGCCCTACATCTCCTCGTAAGATGAGATTAGTTGCAGATATGATTCGTGGAAAGAAAGTGGATATTGCTTTAGCAATGCTACGATTCAGTACTAAAGAAGCTGCAGGTCGCTTAGAGAAATTATTATTATCCGCTTTAGCGAATTGGCAGGCAAAGAATGAAGGTAAAAGAATTGAAGATCAAGAATTATATGTGACTGACGTTAATGTTGACGGTGGTCGTATGTTAAAGCGTCTTCGTCCTGCGCCTCAGGGACGTGGTTACAGAATTCGTAAGCGTTCAAATCATGTCACCTTATTAGTAGACACGAAAAAAGTAGCAATTAAAGAATCAACAACTCAAACAACTGCATAATAACGAGTAATGGGACAAAAAGCACACCCGATAGGAAATCGTTTAGGTATCATCCGTGGATGGGATTCAAACTGGTATGGTGGAAAGAATTATTCTGACAAATTAGTTGAGGACGAAAAAATTCGTAAATATTTATTAGCTCGTCTTGCTAAAGGCGGAGTATCACGTATCGTGATTGAAAGAACATTGAAGTTAATTACTGTTACAATTCATACGGCTCGTCCAGGTATTGTAATTGGTAAAGGCGGAGCTGAAGTTGATAAATTGAAAGAAGAAATTAAGAAGCTTACTAAGAAAGATGTTCAGATTAACATCTATGAAATTAAGCGTCCTGAAACAGATGCTCAGTTAGTGGCAGATGGTATCGCTCGTCAGTTAGAAGCAAGGATTTCTTTCCGTCGTGCAATGAAGCAAGCTGTAGCAGGAACAATGCGTGTTGGTGCAGATGGAATTAAAGTTAACTGCAGTGGACGTTTAGGTGGAGCAGAGATGGCTCGTTCAGAACAATACAAAGAAGGAAGAGTTCCATTACATACATTCCGTGCAGATATTGATTATGCTTTAGCAGAAGCTCATACAGCATATGGAATTATCGGAGTAAAGGTTTGGATTTGCAAAGGTGAAGTTTACGGAAAGCGTGATTTATCGCCTAATGTAGGGTCAAATGCAAGTGCAGGTTCTGGTGGTGGATCATCAAAAGGTAGAGACAACAATGACCGTGGAGGAAGAGGTGATCGTGGTAAAGGTCCTAGAGGAGGAAGAGATGGAGGAAGAGATAATCGTGGTCGTGATAGAAACAAAGCGTAATTAAAATTAAATAATAACAATCAGCATTATTGCTGGCAAAGTATAACTCAAGAGAGTCATGTTACAGCCAAAGAAAACAAAGTTTCGTAAACAACATAAAATGGTTCCAAAGGGAACTGCTACAAGAGGTACATCTTTAGCATTCGGTTCTTTCGGAATAAAATCTTTAGAAACTTGCTGGATTACGTCCCGTCAGATTGAAGCTGCCCGTGTTGCGGTAACTCGTTACATGAAGCGTGAGGGACAAATCTGGATTAGAATATTCCCTGACAAACCAATTACTCGTAAGCCGTTAGAGGTACGTATGGGTAAAGGTAAAGGAGCTCCTGAATTTTGGGTTGCTACTGTAAAACCAGGAACAGTAATATTTGAAGCAGAAGGTGTTCCAATGGATATTGCAAAAGAAGCATTGCGTTTAGCTGCACAAAAACTACCGGTAACTACTAAGTTTGTAGTAAGACCAGATTATCAAGCATAAAATTTAAAGAACGATATAGCCATGAAACAGTCCATCGTAAAGGATCTGACAACAGACGAAGTTCGAATGAAAATTAAAGAGGAACGTGCAGGATACGTGAAAATGAAAATGGCTCATGCCGTTTCTCCAATTGAAAACCCAATGAAGTTACGTGATGCGAGAAAAGTTATTGCTCGTTTAGAAACTGAACTTCGAAATAGAATGAACCAACAACAAGCTGCCCAATAAATATCATGGAAGAAAGAGCGCTTCGTAAGGAACGTATAGGAATCGTAACCAGCACCAAAATGGCAAAGTCCATAGTTGTGTCTGTAGAAAGACGTGAAAAACATCCCAAGTATGGGAAATTCATCAAGAAGACCCAAAAGTTTATGGCTCATGATGATAAGAATGAGTGCGGTGTTGGAGACACTGTGCGTATTATGGAAACACGACCATTAAGTAAGCTTAAACGCTGGAGAATGGTTGAAATATTAGAAAAAGCGAAATAATAATCCTGTATCCGGCTATTGGAGTATTGATAGCCATACAACCAGATAACGGAAAGAGAATATGATACAGCAAGAGTCAAGGCTCGTAGTAGCCGATAACAGTGGTGCCAAAGAGGTACTTTGTATCCGTGTGCTGGGCGGAACAGCGAAACGATATGCATCGTTAGGAGATAAAATTGTAGTTTCTGTAAAAAATGCTTTACCTAGTGGTAACGTAAAAAAAGGAACTGTATCTAAGGCGGTAGTAGTTCGTGTAAGCAAAGAAGTTCGCCGCAACGACGGATCATACATTCGATTCGATGACAATGCAGTTGTACTGCTAAATAACCAAGATGAAATGCGTGGTACGCGTATTTTCGGACCAGTTGCGCGTGAATTACGTGAAAAACAGTTTATGAAAATCGTATCATTAGCTCCGGAGGTACTATAACATGGAACGTAAATACAATAAACAACCAAAGCTTCACATTCGCAAAGGCGATACAGTGAAAGTTATTGCAGGTGACTCGAAGGGTCAACAAGGGAAAGTCCTTCAGGTGTTTCCTCTAAATAAAACTGCCATAGTTGAAAAGGTAAACATGGTTTCTAAACATACGAAACCTAATGCTCAAAATACTCAGGGAGGCATTGTAAAACAAGAGGCTCCTATTAATTTATCAAACTTACAAGTAGTTGATCCAAAGTCTGGTAAAGCTACTCGTATAGGAAGAAAACTTGTTGACGGAAAATTAATTCGTTACGCTAAAAAATCTGGGGAGGAAATCAAGTAATGAACTACGAACCGCGTTTAAAATCAAAGTACCGCAGCGATATCGTTAAAGCGTTGCAGGGAAAGTTTCAGTACAAAAGCAGTATGCAAGTACCTCGTTTAACAAAGATTTGTTTGAACCAGGGATTAGGCGATGCTGTTGCTGATAAGAAGATTATTGAATCTGCTATCAATGAAATGACAACAATTTCAGGACAGAAAGCAGTTTCAACAAAATCAAGAAAAGATATCTCTAACTTTAAGTTACGTGCTGGCGTTCCAATCGGAGTACGTGTTACATTAAGAGGAGATCGTATGTATGAATTCCTAGATCGTTTGATCTCTGTTTCATTACCTCGTATCCGCGACTTCCGTGGTGTAAATGACAAAGGTTTTGATGGTCGTGGAAACTATACATTAGGTGTAACAGAACAAATTATCTTCCCTGAAATCGATATCGATAAAGTATCAAAAATCCAGGGTATGGATATCACCTTCGTAACAACAGCTACAAAAGATAGCGAAGCGATGGAACTATTAAAAGAATTTGGTATTCCTTTCAAGAATCAGAATAAATAAAATTTCAAACGATGTCAAAAGAATCAATTAAGGCGCGTGAATTAAAGCGTATCCGTGCGGTTGAAAAATATGCTGAAAAACGCAAAGAATTAAAAGAAGCAGGAGACTATGATGCTTTACAAAAGCTTCCTAGAAATGCAAATCCTTGCCGCGTTAGAAACCGTTGCAAATTAACTGGTCGCCCTCGTGGATATATGCGTCAGTTTGGAATTTCAAGGGTTATGTTCAGAAAACTGGCACTTGAAGGAAAAATTGCAGGAGTTACCAAAGCAAGCTGGTAATTAAACAGAATAATTTAATAAACAGAGAATAATTTAATCATGTATACAGATCCAATCGCTGATTACCTTACAAGAATTCGTAATGCGGCAAAAGCAAATCACCGCGTTGTAGAGGTTCCTGCTTCAAATATGAAGAAGCAGATGACAAAAATTCTTTATGATAAAGGCTTTATTGCGAATTACAAGTTTGAAGAAACTGAGAACAAACAAGGTTTAATTAAAATAGCTTTGAAATATAATCCGATTACAAAAATGTCGGCAATATCTTCAATCCGCAGAGTAAGTAAACCTGGTTTACGTAAATATGTAAATGCAGAAAAACTTCCTAGAGTTATTAATGGACTAGG
>JBKCGZ010000081.1:0-2046 GCA_046303115.1 Bacteroidota bacterium
TACAATGTGAAAGTCCGAATTACAATATAACAGGTAAGCCTATCCTAAAATGGCTTCGCGAAAGTGAAATACAATCTTTATTTTAAATTATGAGCCAACCTTATAGGCCTGGTGGATTTCAGGTTTTACCTCCCGTAGTAAAAAACTTATTGATCATCAATGTTCTTTTATTTCTCTTGACGTATGTGCTCGAGATAAAAATGGGATTTGATCTAAATGAGTACCTCGGATTGCATTTTGTCACTTCAACGGCGTTTCTGCCAATTCAGTTTATCACATACATGTTTTTGCATGGTGGCTTTACGCATATTTTATTCAACATGTTTGCCCTTTGGACATTCGGGTCTGTACTAGAAAATACATGGGGACCCAAGCGCTTTCTTATTTTTTATGCTATTTGTGGTATAGGCGCAGCCGTTACTCAGACTGCTGTAGTTGGTTGGGATATTCATAAATCGCAGGAGGCCGCAGGGAAATATTACGCTGATAAATCGCCAGATGCATTTTTAGTGTTTGTGAAGGAAAGAGGAATAGTAGGTGATCAAGGAGGTGTTGTGCAGCGATTCTTAAACTACCTTTCAGATACAAAACCTCGTCAGGATATCGTTGATTTTATTGATCAATGGAGCACTCATAAAAGTGATCCTGTATTTGCTAAAGAAGCAACCGAATTTGTAGATGCATATGTCTCACATAAAGTAGATCAGACAACAGTAGGTGCTTCAGGAGCTGTTTACGGTTTATTGCTTGCCTTCGGGATGTTGTTCCCCAATGCACTATTGTATTTGTACTTTGCAATACCTATAAGAGCTAAATATGCTGTTGCCTTGTTTGGATTGCTTGAGTTATATTCTGGAGCACAAAATAGCGGGAGTGATAATGTCGCGCATTTCGCACATTTAGGCGGAATGATATTCGGTTATTTTTTAATCGTATCGTGGAAGAAAAAATCGTTTGATCGATTTAATATGAATAATAAAGATTGGTTTGATAACTAATTTGGAGTGATGAAAAATTTACTGCAGGACATTAAAAATTATTTCAACAACAATATGGTTTTGTACCGCTTGGTGTTAATCAATGTGGTAGTTTTTATTGGCATTAACTTTTTTGATTTGTTTGGTTTTTTATTCGGATGGCATTTTTCATTGGATAGATTGATGAGATCGTTTTTCGGTTTAGAAGCTGGAATCTCTAATTTCATTTGGAAGCCATGGACGATATTCTCTTACATGTTTTTGCATGATGATATTTTTCACATCTTGTTTAATATGTTGTTTCTTACATGGACAGGTAAATTGTTTTCTGAGTATCTCGGTAATCAAAAGCTGAGTGCTACTTATTTTTTAGGTGGTATTTGTGGTGGATTGTTTTATATGGTCGCTTATCAAATCTTTCCAGCGTTTGCTAATCACGATCAAGCAATATTGATTGGTGCATCTGCTGGAGTGCTTGGCGTGTTTTTTGCAGCTGCGACTTTGTTGCCAAAATATACTACGCAACTATTATTTATTGGTAGTATCAAATTGAAATTCCTGGCTATCATTATGTTTTTACTTTATGCATTTAGTATTCCCAGTGGGAATGCAGGTGGACATATAGCGCATATTGGTGGGGCGTTGTTTGGATTTGTTTCTATTAAGTTTTTACAATCCGGAACCGACATCACTAAATGGTTTTCAAAATTGTTCTCATTTAAATCAAGGTCACGCAAGAATATGAAAGTAGTCTATCGCAGCAATGAAAATGCTGACGAGATTTACTTGAATAAACAACGCATGACGCAAGAGAACTTAGATCGTATTCTTGATAAAATAAACCGCTCTGGTTTTGATAGTCTAACCGCCGACGAAAAGGAGTTTTTGTACAAGGCGAGTGGCAAATAACTATTTTCTCAAATTGGGAAAAAGTTGTGCCGAATAGGGATAAATTCGACTATTTTCTCGATTTTGGCTATTAAAAATTCTTTTATATGACATTGAATGTCAAGCGTAATTAAAATAAATTTCTTAATATTGCAGACCCGTTTGGCCGTTGGTATAATAA
>JBKCGZ010000082.1:0-2073 GCA_046303115.1 Bacteroidota bacterium
TGATTCAAACAATGTATAATATTTACCTTGCTTCATTTCTTATTTTTTACAATAATCCACATTAATTATAACCTACCGAAAGACATTCCTCATTCATAAAATTGAGTTTTGTCATAACTATCCAACATTTGAATATGTCAACATTTTATCGTTGAAAGAAATCATGAATTTCGTCTGATTTCATTGCGAATTTTTCTGTATTATTGAGAATGTCTTTACACCGACGGATTTTATTATTAATTGTTCTAATAAGCACTTTTATGCTTTCAGAAAAAGCCACAGCAACTCATATTGTTGGAGGCGAATTAAACTATCAATACCTCGGTAATAATGTCTATCGTATCTGGCTTACCGTCTATCGTGATTGCTACAATGGAGTACCGCCATTTGACAATCCCGCTTCTATTGGAGTTTTTGATGCAGGAAATAACTCCTTAATTTTTGAGCGACTTCTTCCACGAAATCCTTCGGACACTATTCCTCCAACAATTAATTCACCTTGTTTCATTCCTCCTACAAATGTTTGTTATGAACGTACAACTTATACTGATACTATTACATTACCACCCTCCTCACAAGGTTATATTTTGTCGTATCAACGGTGCTGTAGAAATGTGACCATTCTGAATATTGTCGATCCAACGTGGACAGGCGCAACATATTTAGCCTATATCCCTCCCGTTTCCATTTTTCCAGTTAACGGCAATCCGAAGTTCAACAACTGGCCACCGCCGTTTATTTGCGCAGGAATTCCTTTTGTATTTGATAATAGCGCAACAGATCCTGAGGGCGATTCGATTGCTTATGAAATTTGTGTTCCTTTTATGGGTGCAGACACCATTGACCCAATGCCGCAACCTCCTAATAATCCTCCTTACAGCAGTGTTATATGGCAACCACCCTATTCACAATCTAACATTTTAAATGGCGCTCCCGATTTAAATATCGATTTCAATACTGGAATTCTTACCTGCACTCCAACAACTGTCGGCCAATTTGTAGTTGGAGTATGCGCTAAGGAATTTCGTAATGGCGTATACGTTAGTACCACTAAAAGAGATTTTCAATTAAATGTAGTACCTTGCCCTACTTTAGTTGTTGCTGCAATTCAAAACCCGATTGTCAACTGCGAAAATTATAACGTGGCCTTCCAAAATTTCAGTTTAAATGCAGGAAGTTACTTGTGGGATTTTGGATTGCCTGGCACTGCTGACCAGAGCACCTTGTTTAGTCCGAATTTTACTTTCCCTGACACAGGCACATACAATGTAACCCTAATTGCTTATTCAAACATTAATATAAACTGTGCAGACACTACAACAGGAACTGTGACGATTCTTCCATTGTTTAACACCTATGCTTCTTACACAAGAGACATTTGTACCAATACGTATACTTTTAGTGATAGCTCTAATACCATCAGCGGAACGATTGCAACACGTGAATGGTCTTTTGGTGATGGAGCAGTTAGTAATGATACTAATCCATCACATACCTACGCTAACGCAGGAAGCTATATTGTGACATTAATTACTACGTCGACGAGAGGTTGTAAAGACACCGTTCGAATTACGCTCAATGTTCCGCCATTAGTGCAAGCAACCAATCCTGTGATTAATTTACCAACTTGTCATAATGATTCCGATGGAAGTATTTCCATTCAAGTTAGCGGTGGCAACGCACCTTATTATTTGCAATGGAATGATCCCAACAATCAACAGACCGCTTTAATAGATAGTTTGCCTGCAGGGAATTATACAGTAATTGTCACAGATGCGGCGGGATGTAAAGACACTTCAAGTTATACGATTGTGAATCCTCCAATTTTAAATGCGGATACTATCACTACCAACGCATACTGCAAAGGAGAATGTATTGGATCTGCAAGTACCATTAATGTTAGTGGAGGAATTCCAGGTTATACGTATTTGTGGAGTGATAATAACGCGCAAACAAATGCAACAGCAACTGATTTATGTCCTGGAAATTATTCAGTCACTATTACTGATCAGAATGGCTGTACTAAAGTGTTAAGTAATCTTGTTGTGAATTATTCCGATAGCGTTCCTTATT
>JBKCGZ010000083.1:0-5192 GCA_046303115.1 Bacteroidota bacterium
TTACGAATCGTATTATCTAAATTCTTCTGTGCAGTTTCAATCAACGCAGTATCACCATTATCATATGCAATTTGCAATTGCTCATATACATCCTTAGGGAACTTTGCATCAATTGGCAACCATACTTGTGAATTATTATCATCACGACCAGGCAATTTGATTGCAAATTCTACTAAATCATTACTACCCGCTTTTGTTTTAACATTTGCCTCATATTGCTCAGGAGCGAGAATCTGCTCTAATAACATAGCTAGCTGCACCTCTCCTATTCCACCTCTTAATTTAACATTACTCAAGACTCTCTTTAATCCACCAACATCCTGCGCAAGATTTTGCATTTCACCGAGCCCTTTTTGTACTTCCATTAACTGTCTACCAACAGTATCGAAACTTTGTCCTAGTCGCTCACTTAAAGTTTTCTCTAATTTCTCTTCTACCGTTACACGGATACTCTCTAATTTTTTCTCGGTTGCTTCTACTAGCTTACCTTGACGTTCTTCTAACTGTCCTAGTTTCTCTCGCTGTAGATTATTAAACTGATTAATATTTCTGTCTAATGCCTCAATATTCTGCTTGCTCAATTGCTGAATAGCTAAAGCCATTTCATTTCTAAATTCAACAATTGCCTTATTCAATTCTTGACGATTAATATTAGCAACGTTAGCACTTTCTTCTCGATTAAGACGAAAATCATCTTTCAATGCACGTTCAATGGTAATGAGTCCACTTTGCAAATCATTAATTTTCTTCTCTAACTCTAAGAGATTATTGTTGTCATTTTTACTTTTATTAGAAAAAATCAACACTACCACAATTAGTAGCATTGCAATAATTACGTATAATAAAATAGCTTCCATATTACTTTTCTTTTCGGATTTAAATATCGAGATTTAAAGCAATGACACTAATCAGTGTCAACAACTTTTTCCCTTTTTAATTTCAACTTATGATTAAAACTTATTTGAGCAATATTTCTTTGATAAAAAGAACCATCAGGTAACTCCTGAAACCAATTAATATAACCAAACTCTAGATTATAATCTGGATTAAATTCAAAAACTAATGAAGCATATAATCGATTCTGATCGAAAACATTTAACTTAATATTTGTACCACCATTCAACATAACCTCATCACCAATTTTTAATTTCAAATTTAACTTTCTAACCAAGTCGGATATAGGAATTGTAGCTTGGGCTCTGTAACGAAATCTGAAATTACCAAACTTATACCCATCAATCAGCAACGATCTATCAAAATTAGTATTATGATAATACCTCGCTTCTAACCGATATCGTTGATCGATTATAATATTTTTTATTTTTTGTTTATTGGCAATTTCGATATGTGGCCTCCATTCTGGAACGGTTAGTTTAATAACGGCTAATGGGTTATTTGGATTTTGCAAAAAATAACAAAATCCCAATGAACCCTCGTAACCACTAACTCCAAATTTTCTATGCAAGTGGCCTCTGAATAATAATTGATGCTTTGTAAATGGATCAACGAAGTTTCTGCTTTGTATTTCATTTTGAAAATACCATTTGTCATTAATTTCTAACGTTGTATTTAAACCAACCCATGATAAATTTTGATTGGTGACAGACTTTTGTGCATAAATAGCATGACTGAAAAAAACTAAGAAATAAAATGTTTTAAACCTCATCTTGAAATAATGATAAACTCTCGAAAATAATTAAAATTTAATTAAAAAAATTATAGTTTCTATTTATTTTATTCAATCAGCATACTTCGATTTAAAAACATCATGTCTTTCATCATCAAAATTTAGATAATTCAACAATTCATATTTATCACCTGAAGGTCCTTCGTTATAGTCGCTGCCGGTGAGCAAATACATACCACAAAATTCATAAACACCATTCCACCCTGAATGACCCATTCCATAATGATCATAACCCACAGATGCTATTTCTTCTCCTACTTCAGTAAATGAATCTAACAATAACTCCTCAAACTTAGCCAACATCACATCTGTAATAAGTTCATGACCATCAATAATATTATCCCTCCATTCTTCAGCATCCCATGAAAATCGTTCATCATAATTATCGCTATCATCATCACGATTATCGTAATCCATACCAAGTTCTTCCACATAATCTGAAACCACATTGTCAATCCATTCTAAAAACTGCTTCTCATGACGATGTTTAAAGCTATTTGAAGCGCATGATATTACGAGGTGATTTATTGCCATAATTAATTTTGCTTTTATAATTAAATACCCAATACTAAAAAAAGTGTTATCCAAAGAATCATTTGCTAAGCCTTTATAAAAAGTCCAAAATAAAATAACTCTACAATTTATAATCTAAGAAGTACATTTTAAAATTTCCACTCCCCTTAATTGGGAATTCTCCTCTATAAGTACAACTATATTTTTCCTTAATCAGATTATAGGAATCCATACTAATATTTATTTTACCAACTTCACCATGACTTTCCATTCGACTTGCAATATTTACCGTATCGCCCCAAATATCATATGAAAACTTTTTTGTCCCAACAATTCCAGCAACAACAGGTCCTGAATGAATACCAATACGTGCTAAGAATGGGCTTTTACCTTCACCTATTCTATTAATTGCCATTTCATGCAGATAGTTCTGAATTTCAATTGCAGCATCCATAATTAATTCTGCATGTAAATCATTTGCTTGGGGTAAACCACAAACACACATATAACTATCGCCTATTGTTTTTATCTTTTCTATATTGTATCGATCAATGATCTCATCAAAACCTTTGAAATAAGTATTTAACTCTTCTACTAATTCCTTAGGGTTCATAGAACTAGCCAATTGAGTAAAATCCTTGAAATCGGTAAATAATATGGTTACCATTTCATATTGCCTGGCTTCAGCACTACCATTACTTTTTAATTCTTCAGCAACTTCAAGAGGTAAAATATTTAATAACAAATCATCACTGCGCCTCCTTTGTCTATCAACTTCTAATTTTTCTTCTTCAATTCGCTTATTCTTTTTAATTAGCTCTTCCTTTTGATTTTCGACAACAACAGTTCTTTCATCAACTAATTTTTGTAACCAAATTTTTTCAGCAAACAACTTTCGTTCCCTCCATTTAACAAAAAGCCAAACAACCATTACGATAAAAATAAAATAAAATAAATACGCCCACCAAGTTCGATGTAAAGGAGGTAATACCTTAAAAGAATATTTTATTGGTTCACTCCAAATACCATTTGAATTTTGAACTTTTAACTTAAAAACATAATCACCTTCCTTTATATTGCTGTAGGATGCTATATTATTCGTAGTTACTGGACTCCATTCAATATCATTACCTTCTAATTGATATTGATAATTAACCAAAAATGGACGATCAGTCTCAATAGCTTCAAACTCAAAGGTTAAATTATTATGTTCAAATGGCAATTTCAAATTCATTGGAATTGCATTAAAAAGTGAAATACTATCGAATTCAATGTCCCCAAACTTTTCTATCAAATTTAGTCGGTTGTCATTAGACAATTCGAAACCATAAGTACTAAATTCTTGTAAATTTAATATCGCACTATCTACCTTACATTTAGTATTGTTCTTTAACAAATCATACCAACAGATACTTTCATTATTAATCTTTAATGATTTTATTTCTACTGATGAACTCTTTGAATTTTTCTTAAGCTTATTATAATCAAATCGAATTAATGCAGATTTTTCTGACCCCGTACCTATCCAAAAAACTCCTTTAGAATCATAAAACAAACTATTCCGACCATTATTAACATCTTTAATAGGAAAGCCTGTATTCGTATTGTAAACCTCAATGTTTTTAATGCGAGGATAATCTAAGTCAGGAGTAAAAATTACAACACCTAAATTTGTACCTATCCCAATTCTACCATCAGGTAGTGATTTAACTTGCGTTACTGTTAAATTGGGTAATCCATCTTTATTAGTGAATTTTGTAAATAAATCTACTTTATTAATATAATTTTTATTTACAAAAGCTACTCCTTTAGAAAACAACTCGTTTATAATTTTATTAGAAAGAACACATAATCCCTCATCAGTTCCAAACCACAAATTCCCTTTTAAATCTTTTTCGATTGAAAAAACCTTATTACTTGAAAGATCGTTTTCAATACTTAAATTTATAAATGATTTTCCATCATATCGACTTACTCCACCACCATCAGTGCCAAAATAAAGGCATCCATAATCATCTTCACCAATAGAAATTAAATGATTGCTAGCAAGACCTTGTTTAGTTGTGTAATTAACAAATGATTTTCCATCGAATTTACATATACCTTCATCGTAAGATGCGAACCAAATATTACCACCCTTGTCCTCATGTATATAAAATATTTTATCTGACACTAAACCTTGCTCTTTGGTATATGTTATCAGTTTATTGTTACTTAAACATTTTACACCTTCACCCAAAGTCGCAATCCAAATATTGTTTTTACTGTCTTGACATATACTATAAACAGATGAGTTGATTTTTAAATCATTATTTAGAGCAAAAAACTTCGTACCGTCATAAAAACTAATCCCACCAATATCATATCCAAACCAAAGATTTCCCTTTGAATCTTCTTCAATTGACATTACAATACTATTAGTCAATCCATGTTCCGTCGTATAAGAAGTTATCGCACTACCTGAATAACGACTTACACCACCACCTAACGTACTGAACCATATATTACCAGAATTATCTTCTGCAATGCTGTAGACAGTGTTATAAGCCAAGCCATTGTCTGTTGTTAAATATTTAAAAGATTTCCCATCATATGCACTAACACCTGATCCGTCAGTAGCGCACCAGATTATTCCCGATTTATCTTGTATAATTTTAAATACTGTTTTATTACCTAATTCGCTCTCACCTAAAAAGTTTTTGAAATTTAAACCATTAAAAAAACTAACACCACCATATAAAGTACCAACCCATAAATTCCCATCTTTATCCTCTAGTAAACTAAAAACTGTATTTGAAGCTAGACCATTTGTTGTAGTAAATTTTTTAAAAGACTTGCCATTAAAACAAATTATACCATCACCATCAGTACCAAACCAAATATTACCTAACTTATCTTGTATGATAGAATAAACATTTTTATTTGTAAATCCTTCTTTTATAGAATATGAAATAATTTTTTTTCCGTTATAACAAAAAACACCATGTCCATC
>JBKCGZ010000084.1:0-6155 GCA_046303115.1 Bacteroidota bacterium
AAGTTTATGAACTATTTAATCAATCAAAAACTAAATTAGTTATTAAAAATTAAGATACTAAAGGAGTAATGAACAATTGTGTATTACTTCGTGTTATTTCAGATAATCAGTTATTTAAATCCTTATTAGTTGTTCATTAAATGTTAATAAGGTGTAATAACATCTAAAATCAACTATTAACTATTCTATTTACTAACGATACTAACAGGACATATAATAACATATCATTTATTTAAAATAATTATTTAATTAGTATTTAATGTTTGTGAAGAAAAGATTTTGAGCTTTTTAAATTTTCTGTAATTCCCTTGAGGTATATTTGCCCTGTTCACCATGAAAAAAATTATCTCTCTTCTGCTTCTGTTTTTACCGCTGTTTCTCAGAGCGCAAGATACTACTTTGTCGAAAGTTTCAGAGGTAAAAAAGTTTTTTTACGATAACGGCAGGTTAGCATCCGAAGGATATTTTAAGAATGGAAAACCAGATGGAAACTGGAAGGCTTACTACCAAAATGGACAGTTAAAATCAGAAGGAAACAGAGTGGATGGTATCCTTGATGGACAATGGATTTTTTACAGTGAAAACGGACAAAAAACTTCTGAAATTAATTACACCAAAGGCCAGGAAAATGGTTGGAAAAAAGAGTTCTATCCGAATAACCAGCCCGCTTTTGAACAGTGGATGAACAAAGGGGTTAAAGACAGTATTTTTAAGAGTTATCATCCGAAGGGATACTTGCAAAAAGTACAACATTTTAAAAACGGACAAGAACAGGGTTATGGGATGGAATACGCCGCAGATGGTCGTTTAGTATCCTTGATCAAATACAATAAAGGGACACTCGTAGCTGTCGATCGATTTAATTCACTCGATAAATTTGGTTTTAAACAAGGCGTTTGGAAATCGTTTTTGAATGATACTATTCTGATAGAAGAAGGTACCTGGAAAGACGATAAGAAGAATGGATTTTTTAAAACTTATGGTACTGATGGTTTTGTATTAAAAATGGAAAACTGGCGCAATGGTGAGTTAGTCATCGATGAGCAGAATAATGTGAGTTTAGAAATCAATCGTAAATACCATAATAACGGCCGACCAAAATCTTCCGTAAATATTATCAACGGAGTAATGGAAGGTTATTACCGAGAGTATAATGATTCAGGTATAATCGTTTTATCGAAATTATACGAGAAAAATAAAGTTGTTGCTGAGGGAGGAATCATTGATGGTAACGGATTACAGCAGGGTGCATGGACGTATTTTTATCCCGATGGAAAAGTAAAATCGAAAGGTAGTTTTAAGAATGGAAAAAGAGATGGTAAATGGACGTTCTATTATCCTTCTCAAAAAGTAGAACAGACAGGATCGTACAAAAATAATTTACCTGATAATAACTGGAAATGGTATTATGAATCAGGTCAGCTTTTACGAGAGGAAAATTACATTAAAGGAAAAGAAGATGGTGAGTCGTTGGAGTATGATGAAAATGGAACGCTCATTTCAAAAGGACTTTATGTAGATGGAAAACGTGACGGAGAATGGAAGTTTAAAAACGGTGAATACATCGCGCAAGGAAAATATGTAGATGGTAAGATGGATGGAGAGTGGAAACAATATTATCAGAATGGAAAACTGGCTTTTGAAGGCAGTTATTTTGATGGTTTAGAAAATAGAGAGCATCGTTATTACTATGATAATGGAAAACTGAAAGAAGAAAAAAATTTCCGCATGGGCTTAAAAGACGGTATTTTTAAATCGTTTGATGAAAATGGAGAGTTAGTTTTAACTTCTGTTTATAAAGCCGATAATTTACAGCGTCTCGAAGGAGTAAAAGTAGGAGAGTAAGCTTTTTATTCTTTATTACATTAGATAACTATCTTTGTCACTCTAAAATTAAGTGAAGCGATGTCATTAGTTCGTACCCGATTTGCACCTAGTCCAACTGGCCCTTTACACATGGGAGGAGTTAGAACGGCTCTTTATGCGTATTTGTTTGCCAAACAACATAACGGTCAGTTTATTTTAAGAATAGAAGATACCGATCAAAATCGCTATGTGCAGGGAGCAGAAGAGTATATTATTAATGCTTTAAACTGGTGCGGAATTATTCCTGATGAAGGCGTAAGTTTAGGAGGTCCTCATGAACCGTATCGTCAGAGTGAGCGAAAAGGATTAGGGTATTATCAGGATTATGCGAATCAGTTATTAGAGAAAGGTTATGCATATATTGCTTTCGATAAGGCGGAAGCGTTAGAAGCAAAACGTAAAGAAGCAGAATCAAACGGACAACATACTTGGCAGTACGATAGTAAATCGAGGTTGAGTATGGATAACAGTTTAACTTTATCGAAAGAAGAAGTAGAAAACAGAATTCAGTCGGGAGAGAAACATGTTATCCGTTTAAAAGTAGAGCCAGGAAAAACAGTTTCATTTACGGATATGGTTCGTGATGAAGTGAGTTTTGAAAGTGATTTAGTAGATGATAAAGTTTTAATCAAAGCAGACGGAATGCCTACGTATCATTTAGCACATATTGTGGATGATATTATGATGGGTATTACGCATGCGATTCGTGGAGAAGAATGGTTACCATCGGCGCCTGCGCATATTTTAATTTATGAGTATCTGGGATTAAAAGACAAGATGCCGCAGTATGCACACCTTCCATTGTTATTAAAACCAGAAGGAAATGGAAAGTTAAGTAAACGTGATGGAGATCGTTTAGGATTTCCAGTTTTTCCGTTGGAATGGAAAGACCCTGCGACGGGAGAAATTTCTTCTGGTTACAGAGAGAAAGGATATTATGCTTCGGCGTTCGTTAATATGTTAGCGTTATTAGGATGGAATCCAGGAACGGAACAAGAGGTGATGTCGATGGAGGAGTTGATAAAGAATTTTTCGTTTGAGCGCGTACATAAATCAGGTGCACGATTCGATCCTGAAAAAACAAAATGGTTTAACGAGCAATATTTACGCATGCAGTCGGATGCCGATATCGCGTCCCGCTTCGCGGAGGTTTTAACTGCGCAAAATATTCAACGCGATTTACACTTTGTAACAGCTGTTGTAAAATGGGTGAAAGATCGTTGCCAGTTTGAAAGTGAATTATATGAAAAGAGTAAAGCGGTTTTTGAAGTTCCAACGAGTTATGATCAAAAAGTAATTGAGAAACGATGGAATGAAAAATCAGCAGCGTTTTATACTGTACTTCCGCAAGCATTACAAGCAGTTGAAGAATTTAAAGCAGATAATGTAAAAGCGTCATTTGAAGCAACAGCAGCGAGTAATGAAATCAAACCAGGCGAGGTATTACAATTATTCAGAGTATTATTAAGTGGCGAATCAGGAGGACCTGATTTATTTATGATGACAGAGCTACTCGGAAAAGAAGAAACCATCAACAGAATTAAGTTGGCAACTGAAAAATTAAACAAGTAAAATGAGCACAGAAAAAGGCCCTAATTTCCTCGAAGAAATTATTGCAGAAGATATAAAAAACGGAAAGCACGGTGGAAGAGTATTAACGCGATTCCCGCCCGAGCCTAACGGCTATTTACATATTGGTCACTCTAAATCGATTTGTGTAAATTTCGGATTAGCACAAGAGTTTGGTGGAACAACGAATTTACGTTTTGACGACACTAATCCAGAGAAAGAAGAAACAGAATACGTAGAGAGCATTAAAGCCGATGTAAAATGGTTAGGCTTTGAATGGGCAAATGTTTTTTATGCTTCGGATTATTTTGATCAGATTTATGATTTTGCGGTGACGTTAATTAAAAAAGGATTAGCGTATGTAGATGATAGCACGCCAGAACAAATTGCTGCGCAAAAAGGAACACCTACAGAACCAGGAACACATAGCCCTTACCGTGATAGAAGTGTGGAGGAGAATCTCGATTTATTTACGCGCATGAAAAATGGTGAGTATAAAGATGGCGAGAAAGTATTACGTGCAAAGATTGATATGGCTTCGCCGAATATGCATATGCGTGATCCAATTATGTATCGTATTAAGCATGCACACCATCATCGTACAGGTGATAAGTGGTGTATTTATCCGATGTATGATTTTGCGCACGGACAATGTGATTCGATTGAGAAAATCACACATTCCATTTGTACGTTGGAGTTTGAAGTGCACAAACCTTTATATGAATGGTTCATTGAGCAATTAGAAATTTTTCCAAGTAAGCAATATGAATTTGCACGATTGAATTTAAATTACACCGTAATGAGCAAGCGTAAATTATTACAGCTTGTGAAAGAAAATTATGTGAACGGATGGGATGATCCGCGAATGCCAACGATTAGTGGATTGAGAAGAAGAGGATATTCGCCAGAGAGCATTCGCAATTTTGCAACGAGAGTAGGTGTTGCACGAAGAGAGAATATTATTGATGTGGGATTTTTAGAATTCTGCGTTCGCGAAGATTTAAATAAGCGTGCTAATCGTGTGATGGTGGTGCTTGATCCAATTAAACTTGTTATTACTAATTATCCCGAAGGACAAGAAGAAACGTTGGTAGGAGAGAATAATCCGGAGGCAGAAAATAACGGTGGTACACGTCTGTTACCTTTTTCAAAAGAACTTTGGATAGAGCGCGAAGATTTTATGGTAGAGCCCCCAAAGAAATTTTTCCGATTAGGTCCAGGTCTTTCAGTGCGTTTGAAGCATGCGTATATTGTGCGTTGCGATGAATTCAAAGTTGACGAAAACAATAATGTAACTGAAATACATTGTACTTATTTTCCGGAGAGTAAAAGCGGAAGTGATACAAGTGGAATCGTTGTGAAAGGTGTTATTCACTGGGTAAGTGCAAAACACGCTGTTCCTGCGGAGATCAGATTATATGATCGATTGTTTCATGTGGAGGACCCAGCATCCGAAGAAGGGGATTTTAAAGATTTTATCAATAAGGATAGCTTGCAGATAATAACTAACGCTTATGTAGAACCGTCGTTGATGGAGAGCAATCCAGGTGATTATTTTCAGTTTATCAGAAAAGGGTATTTCTGTCCGGATAAAGACAGCACTTCTGAAAAATTAGTATTCAATAGAACCGTGACGTTAAAAGACGCTTGGGCGAAAGAACAAAAGAAAGATTAAGATGCGTTTATCGGTTTGTGATATAGAATGCTATGCCTTTCATGGTTGCATGGAAGAAGAGGGAAAAATTGGTCAACGATTTTCGGTAGATGTAATTATTGATTTTGATTTTTCTGATTCGGTGAGCAGTGATGATTTAAATGATACTGCTGATTATGTAGAGTTGCATAACCGTGTGAGAAAGGAAATGGCTATCCGAAGTAAATTAATAGAACATGCTGCTGGTAGAATATTAAACAGCATGAAAGAATACATGCCAAATGCGAGAGCGATAAAAGTATTGGTGACAAAATTTAATCCTCCTGTAAATGGAAGAATAGGAAAAGCAGTAGTAGAAGTAGGATATTCAAAAAATTAAAAAGAAACATACGCCCATGTCTGATAATGAACAAAACGATCAGCTTTTTATTGAAAAATTTAAAGAGGCGATGTTGGTTATTTATAAGCAGAACCCTGGAAAGTGGTATAACTACAAACAGGTTTTTCGAAGAGTATATCAAGATCCGTTTAATGAGGAGCTAAATAAATATCTCGATAATTACTCTGAAAAAGAATTAAAGTATTTATCGATTGATGTGTTAGAAGGTTTAGCATCGGAAGGTGTGTTGGAAGATGGAATGAAAGGTAAATTCAGAATTCTGCCGACTAAACGCTACGTATATGGGAAGTTGGAGTTTAATAATTATGGAGCAGCTTTCGTATTTGATGCAGAAAACAATCTTCCCGTTTTCTTAGCGAAGAACAGAACGCTTAACGCACTTCGTGGTGATAAAATAAAAGTATCTACTTATCCGTCTTACTCAGCAGAAAAAGCCGAAGGCGAATTAGTAGAAGTGGTAGAAAGAAATAAAAAAGAATTTTCAGGTACAATTCAAGTAAGTGAAAAGTTTGCGTTTTTAAGTAGTGATAATAGTCGTTATGGTATTGATATTTTCATACCATTAAACAAATTAAACGGAGCTAAAAACGGACAAAAAGCAGTAGCGAAAATTACGCGCTGGGAAATAGAAGATAAAAATCCGATAGGAGAAATCACAAAGGTATT
>JBKCGZ010000085.1:0-2201 GCA_046303115.1 Bacteroidota bacterium
ACTATTACCAATGATATTCGAGTATTTATTACGATCAATGATTTGATCTTTTAATAACTCTACTTCTTTTCTTAATGTTGAATTCTCAGCAAGTGTATTTACACTTTTTCTGATGTATTCAATCATCATTTCATCTTTGAATACATATCCATTAGCACCGTTGTTCAAACATTTTAAAACAACATCTGCTTTCTCTTGTCCAGAGCAAATAATTACTTGTATTGTTTGCGAATAGGATTTAATTTTCGCCATCACAGAAAAACCATCTTCATCTGGTAGGTTATAATCAAGAATAACAATATCCGGATTCAGATGTAAGTTGTTTAATGAATCTTGTGCATTATCAAATGTGAATATTTCACAGTTAGCGTTTACAATTAATGATTGCTTAATTACAGATGTAACTATAGGGTCGTCTTCAATGATAAAAACCTTCGTATTCATTTTAATGGGTAATTGTGTTTAGTTCTGATTCTAGTTCTTTAATAGCATATACCATGACTTCTTCAATGCGCGTAATCATCGCAGGAATATTGTCTGGATTTTTTTCTTTCGCCTGAGCTTCAATTTTTGCTGCTAATGCATTCAATTCTTTTAGTCCAACATAATTAAATGAAGGCTTTACTTTATGTGCAGCCAGCTTCAAATTCTCCCAATCGTTTGTAACAAACGCATTTTTGATAGCATTAATTGCGATAGGGGTGTTCGTTAAGAACATAATAAGGAAGTCCTTGTAAAATTGATCATTATTATCAGATAGCTCTTTTAGAAAGTGCATATCTGTTAAACGATTTGCGGTAGTACTTTGCATTAAATTACCCTCCTTTAAATTTGATTCGTTGGTGACTTCTACGATGAGTTTCTTAATAAGTTGTTGTAATTCGACAGTTTTAAATGGTTTTGAGATATATTCATTCATCCCTGATGCAATACATTTTTCTCGTTCACCATTCATTGCATGTCCTGTGATAGCGATGATAGGCGTTTTAGCATTTAAACTACCTGAATTTCTTATAAGTGATGTTGCCTTATACCCATCGATATCTGGCATCTCAATATCCATTAATATGAGATCGTATTCTTTTTTATTTGCATAAGCCACCGCATCTTCTCCGTTCATTGCAAAATCGTATTCGTAGTTCCAGTCTTTCAATATTTTTTCAATAATGAATCGATTGATGTCATGGTCTTCTGCTACGAGTACTTTTATTTTATCCGGAATGCCCTCTACTGCTTTTGTTGTATCTGCCTTTTGAGCTGAACTGATTTCAGAAATTTGATATGGAATTTTAATTGTAAATAATGTTCCTTTATCTAATGCAGAGTCCACATAAATACTTCCATTTTGTTTCTCCACCAACTGCTTGGTAATATTCAAACCAAGTCCGGTGCCGCCATATTTCCGAGTGATGTCAAGACTTGCCTGGCTAAAGGTGTTGAAGATGCTTTTTATTTTATGTGCAGGAATTCCAATACCAGTATCTCTGATACGGATCTCCAACATTACATATTTGCTGGTACGATCAAAGCAATCTACGGAAATATCAATTCCTCCAAGATTGGTGAATTTAACAGCATTACCTAGTATATTATTAACTACTTGTGTCAATCGTACTGGATCACCTTTGACGCATTCAGGTACGTTGTTATTGATATTCGTTTTAATGTAAATGCCTTTTTCATTCGATTTAGGAATGAAGGCTGCTATACTCGATTGAATAATATCTCTACTGTTGAAATCAATTTCTTCAAAGGTCATATGACCCGCATCGATTTTTGATAGGTCTAGAATATCATTGACAATTACTAATAAAGTATTTGCCGATTTACGAATTAACTCTAAGTATTTATTTTGTTCGTTGTTTAAAGCAGTGCTATTTAGGAATTGCGATAAGCTAATAATGCCATGAATAGGAGTTCTGATTTCATGACTGATATTCGCCAGGAATTCTTCTTTGCTTTTTGCGGATTGTCCTGTTTTAAGGATTTTATTTTTTAATTCTTCTTCGCTGTTTTTATAGTCTGTTACATCAATAGCAACACCCATCATATTAATGATAGATTTGTCATCGTTATAAACAGGAATATACGTCACATCGAAAAAACTATTTTCTACTTCTATAGTGAACTGAAAATTGTTTCCAGAAAATGCTGCTTGATAATCGTTTTCTTTAATTGGTGTTAATTCAGCAACTTGATCG
>JBKCGZ010000086.1:0-4471 GCA_046303115.1 Bacteroidota bacterium
TAATGGCTATGAGTTGTTGGTTGGATCTTTAAGTGGGTATTTATATCACTACAATAATATCGATGGAAATCTAAATGGCAATTTTAATTTAGTCGATAGTATGTTTCAAAATATTTATGAGCCTCAACGTTGTTTTCCTGCCGCTTCGGATGTAGACGGTGATGGTAAATATGATTTGGTAGTTGGTAATGCTTGTGGTGGTGTAGTATTATATTCTCAAAACAGTGTTTTGTCATTACAGAGCAATACTGCCAATGCTAATTTAATTTTTAATTTATATCCTAATCCTTCAAATGATGAGGTCAGATTAGAAATAAGTAATTTTAATACTAATGAAGAAAATCGTTTGGTGATTCTGGATTTAGATGGCAGAATAGTATATAATGACTTAATCACGACAAATATCAGTACTATCAATTTAAAAAGTATGAGCGCTGGTGTTTACATTTGTAATCTCGTTGGGAAGAGTCGTTCAATCAACAAAAAAATAATCAAATTATGAAGCCGTATAAGTTATTTTTGATTGCTTTGCTATTCATCACTTCTTGCGATAGTTGTAAGGAAGATGATACAACTACTCCTATTCATAATTGTGTTGGAGGAAAGGGGGGCTTAGTTACTTTTGAAGTAAAGACTATTCATCATACGAGGGAAATAAAGGGTTGTACAATTTATATTAAATACAATGCTCAAGATTTTCCAGGGGAAAATCCAAGTAACTATGATTATGTTTTTAAAGCAGATGACTCTTTGAGTGTTTCATGCACGGATAGTATGAAGTGTGGTAAGTATTATCTTTTTGCCACGGGTATCGATAGTTTATTATCGCCTCCCAATAACATTGTAAAAGGAGGTGTGCCAATTAATATTGGTCAAGTTCAGGATACGGCAAAAATAAACCTATATGTTACAGAAGGTGATTAATAAAGTATATAATATTTGTTGTTTAGTTGCAATATTATTTTTTGCCTCATGTCGATATGATGTATATGAAGCACCTGTTGTTACTAATTATCCTGATGATGTTGATGCGATAATAACTGGAAAGTGCGCAACTGCTGGTTGTCATAATGATATTAGTAGTGTTGGTGCAGCTGGATTGGATTTATCGACTTGGGAAGCTTGTTATAAAGGAACTAATAATGGAGCAATCGTTATTCCGCGTCGTTCTGATTTTAGTACGATGCTCTATTTTACCAATACTGATAGCACTAAAGGATTAGTTGTACAACCAACGATGCCAATAAATGGAACACCATTGTCGGATGCTGAATATCAAACGTTGAAAGCATGGATTGATGCAGGAGGGAAGTCGAAGAGTGGGGAGGAAATGTTTCCAATTGATGCGAATCGTAAAAAGTATTATGTGACCAATCAAGGGTGTGATGTCGTTTCTGTATTTGATGCAAAAAAAGAGGTGGTTATGTCGATGGTTGATGTAGGACAAAATGCTGGAGCTACTCCTCCTGAATCGCCGCATAATATTAAAGTGACACCTGATGGAAACTATTGGGTTACGGTTTATCTTAATTCGGATGTTGTTCAGCTATACAGTACCGTTAGTGATCAGTTAGTCAAAACAATTCCAATTGGAAATGGGATAGCCGGCGGTTGGAATACCATTAGCATTTCTAAGAATTCAAAGTTTGGATATGCTGTAGATTATAATGGTGGGCGCGTTGCAATTGTTGATTTTGATAATAACTCTTCACAGACGATTGGGCCTTTCCCAAGTACAGGTGCAACAATAAATTTACATGGTTCGGCATTGAATGCTACTGATGATACATTATATGTTACCTATCAGGAATCAAGTAAGCTTGTAAAAATTCCATTGTCTGATCCATCTAACTACGAGGATGTAAACTTAAATCCAATCGGCCCTGATTTTTCATCAGTATCGTTAAAGCCTCACGAAATAATTTTTGCTCCTGATTACAGCAAGTATTTCGTTACATGCCAGGATGTAAATCAAGTTAGAGTATTTGATGCAGCAACAGATCAATTGATAAAAGTAATTCCTGTAGGAGTATATCCTCTTGAGTTTGCTATGTCTGCTGAAAATAATTTATTGTTTGTAACCAATATGGAAGACATTACTTTTTTACCAGATGTAAAAGGGTCTGTTAGTGTAATTGATATTGTTAGCTTACAGGAAATAAAAAAAGTGAAAGTTGGATGGCAACCACATGGTGTTGCTGTAGATAAAGCAAACAATTGTGTGATAGTTGCTAATAGGAATTTCACAGGAGGTCCTGCGCCTCATCACGCTTCAGCTTGTGCTGGCAAGAATGGATCATTAAGTAAAATTGATATGGTTACATTAGAAAAAGATAATTCTTTTAAACCTGAAGTTTCTGTTGATCCATACTCAGTAGCCATTAAGCCTTAATGGAAAAATCAATTGTGTTTTTCGATAGTGATTGTATTATGTGCTCACGGTTTGCGTTGTTGATTTTTAAGTACGACAAATATTCTTCGATTTATTTTGCTAGTTTGAATTCTGATTTTTATAAATCAATTAAACAAAGTTCAGTCGGTATAATGCCTGAAGAGACGGTAGTGTTTTATAAAAGTGCCGATGAAATATATTATCGGTCGGAGGCCGTTTTTCAGATTATTAGACAATTAAAATTTCCATTTAATCTTTTAATTGTTTTTAATATACTTCCGAAATCTATTTTAGATAGCTTATATCGCTTTATTGCATCTCGGCGTAAAAAGTGGTTTGGTAATTCAGGAAAAAAATGTTCGATAGTTCAATCTAAATTTTCTGATAGGATATTAAAATAAAAGAGGCGCCAAAAGCGCCTCTTTAACTATTGATTAAATTAGATTAAGCAGTTTGCATATTATCTAAAACGCTCATTACTTCTTTTACTGCAGTTGCTGAATTCGTCAACAATAATTTTTCTGCATCATTTAATTGAAGTTCGATGATTTCTTCGATACCATTTTTACCAAGTTTCACAGGAACACCTAAGTAAATATCTTTCATACCATATTCACCTTGCAACCATGCGCAAACAGGATAAATTCTTTTTTGGTCACGAACGATTGCTTCAACCATTTGAGCAGCTGCAGCACCTGGCGCATACCAAGCAGAAGTACCCATAAGGTTTACTAATTCACCACCACCAACTTTTGTGCGTTGTACAATAGCTTCTAATTTATCAGCTGAAATTAATTCAGTAACAGGTATACCAGAAACTGTTGTGTAACGAGGAAGTGGAACCATTGTATCACCATGACCACCCATTAAGATTGCTTGAATATCCTTTGGAGAGCAATTTAAAGCTTCAGCTAAAAAGGCACGGTAACGAGCAGTATCTAAGATACCGGCCATACCAAATACTTTCTTGCTATCAAGTCCTGAGTTTAAATATGCGCAGTAAGTCATTACATCCAACGGATTACTTACTACGATGATAATAGTATTAGGAGAATACTTAATAATATTTTCAGTTACTGACTTTACGATTCCAGCGTTTGTAGCGATTAGGTCATCACGACTCATTCCAGGTTTTCTTGGAAGTCCTGAAGTGATTACTACTACATCAGAACCAGCAGTTGCAGCATAATCATTAGTAGAGCCTTTCACTCTTGTATCATAAAGATTGATTGGGGCTGTTTGCCAAATGTCTAAAGATTTACCTTCAGCGATACCTTCTTTGATATCCAATAAAATTACTTCGTTGGCAAGTTCATTATGTGCTATGACATTTGCGCATGTGGCTCCAACATTACCAGCGCCTACTACAGTTACTTTCATTTTGTTATTCTTAAATTTTGTGATGCGAAATTACAAAAAACCTAACGCTAACAAATAAAAAATAATTTAATAATGATAATATTTATCAGATTTAAGTAAATAAAAAAGCCGCATTGCTGCGGCTTTCTAATATTGATTTAATGATTAAGCATCAACTTTTGCATACTTAGCATTTTTCTCGATGAACTCGCGACGTGGTGGTACATCATCGCCCATTAGCATGGAGAAGATTCGATCTGCTTCGGCAGCACTGTCAATCGTTACCTGGCGCAATGTACGCGTATCAGGACGCATTGTTGTTGACCAAAGCTGTTCTGCGTTCATCTCTCCAAGTCCCTTATAGCGCTGGATATTTACAGTTGATTCTTTGCCTTCGGGAGCCATACGTTTTACAGCTGCAAGACGTTGTTCATCTGTCCAGCAATATTCTTCTTCTTTGCCTTTTTTCACTAAGTAAAGAGGAGGAGTTGCAATATAGATATATCCGTTCTCAATTAATTCTTTCATATGACGGAAGAAGAAAGTAAGAATTAGAGTTGTAATGTGACTACCATCCACATCGGCATCGGTCATAATTACAATTTTGTGATAGCGTAATTTTTCTAGGTTTAGTGCTCTTTCATCTTCCACTGTTCCTTTCGAAACTCCCATTGCCGTGAACATGTTACGAATTTCTTCGTTGTCGAAGATTTTATGATC
>JBKCGZ010000087.1:0-7358 GCA_046303115.1 Bacteroidota bacterium
CTGATTTCTCATTCAACAAATTTAAGAAACATCCACCACAATAATTAATTATTAAAGTTCAATATAGGTGCTAATACTCAATTATCATTCAACACTTGAGTCAGCTTAGTGTTTTTCGTATATTTACACTTAGAATTTAAATACATTACGATGTACGGATTAGTAAATCAAGCTATACAGGGATTAGTCGTTGATAATTTTGGCGAGGATAGCTGGAAAGTAATCAAGCAAAAAGCAAGTGTTACAGAGGATTCTTTCCTAAGTAATGAAATCTATGATGATAGCATTACCTTCAATTTAGCTGTTTCTGCCTCCGAAGTATTAAATATTCCTTTAGCAGATGTCCTAAAAACATTTGGCAAATATTGGATTATTAAAGTTGGCAACGAAAAATATGGCCCATTGATGAAATCAGGTGGTGATAACTTCATTGACTTTATCGTAAACCTTCCTAATTTTCATAGTCGTGTAATGCTTATTTACTCTGATATCAAACCACCAGAGTTTATTGTAGAAAAAATAACTGAAAGTCAGTTGAAATTGCATTATTATTCTACTCGTCAAGGCTTGACTGATTTTATGTTTGGATTAATTCAAGGTCTAGGTGAACTTTATCAAACACCCATAGATATTAAATTAATTGCTGATCGTAGAAATGGTGATGAGCACGACATATTTGAAATAGATATCCTATAATGATTAGTACAAAAGAGAGCAGTTTACTTATCAGCAGATTGTTTCCATTCTACTTTTCACTTAATCAGGATTTAATAATTAAAGATGCGGGAATCAGTTTAAAAAAAATAATCGGCGATGATTGTATTGGAAGTTCATTCTCCGATTTTTTTACTTTTCTAAGACCAGGCCTTGGGATTAAATATCATATCGATTCTATTAAACAATATGAAAATCAAATTTTCATATTACAAGGCAACTCCAAATCCACTAATTTCAGAATGAAGGGTCAGTTTATAGTTCACCAAGAAAATAGAACTTTACTATTTTGTGGTTCTCCTTGGATTGTTTCTGAAAAAGATTTTGAAAGCTTAGGATTAAAAATTAAAGACTTTGCGCTTCATGATTCTACCATCGACATGATTCAGAATTTGAGGGTTCAACAAATGGCTGTTGAAGACTCCAATCATGTAAATAAAATGTTGCTCGAAAAAAATGATGAACTTAAAAAGACAAATGCGGAATTAGATCGTTTTGTCTATAGCGTTTCACATGACTTACGTTCACCATTATTATCAATCCACGGCGTAATCGATATTTTAAAACAGAAAGAAGCACTTAGCGAATCAGGCGATCAATTGCTACAGATGATTGTTAATTCCATCGATAGATTAGATAATTCTATCGTTGAAATTTTAGATTATAGTCGTAACGCACGATTTGACGTAGAACATGTTGAGCTCGACTTAAACACGATTCTACAACAAATCACCACGGACTTACAACATCTTGCTCCAATTAGATTTGACATCCAATTTGAAACATCTACTATTGTTACAAGTGATAAATTCCGATTGATCACCATATTAAAAAACACCATCAGCAACGCTGTAAAATATCGTAAGCGAAATCAATCAGATTGCTTCGTAAATATTAAGGTAAGTAAAGAAAATAACTTTATAATTATTCGCGTAGAAGATAATGGTATTGGTATTAGCGAAAAAAGTTTACCGAAAATTTTCGATATGTTTTACAGAGCTACAAGTAGCGTAGCAGGAACTGGTCTCGGACTATACATCTGCAAAGAAATGATTACTAAACTTGGTGGAACAATCAATCTCGATTCAAAATTAGGCGAAGGAACTAAGGTTACAATTAAAATTCCTTCTAACTAATCTTTCTTCCAGATATTAATTGAGCGATCATCGCCTGCACTAATCAATGTGTTATCGTCTATCCACAATAATGTATTGACAGAATTTAAATGTCCATCATTTGAATGTTCAATACGCTGAATTACCTGATTCGTATTTGCATTCCAAATTTTTAAAGTCTTATCACGACTAGCTGTAGCAAATAATTTTTTATCAGGCGAAAATCCGATTTTATAAATCGCATAATTGTGAGCAGGAATTGCATTCACAACCGTATAATCTTTTTTATCAACCCATCTTAAATGCGCATCTCTTCCACCGCAAAGTAAAACATCATCAGTGTAATGAATAATCGCATTAACAGAAAAACCTTGCTTCGATAGTTGATTACTATAGATCACTTCCATCGTATCGTCATCAAAAACATAAAACATCCCTTCACCACAACCAACAAATATTTTGTTTAGTTCCTCGTCAAAAAAAACAGAACGCAATTTCATGGTAGAAATTTTTTGTTTGAAGATCAATGAATAATCTGCTGATGATAATACGGACAATACTCCATCACCGCCTAATACATACACCTTCGATTTACTTTTATTCTCAACGATAGAAAACACCCCTTTCTCATTTACTTTCAACAATCTCCTTTCCTGATTGTTCGATAAATCTATAAAATGAATTTCTCCTTTCGCCTGACCGATTAATAATTCATTTTTATCTGCCAGATAACATATTGAATAAATACTATCAGAAGCTCTTGCAATTAAATTACCTTGCTCAGGTTGATCAATGTTCCATGACACCACTAAACGATCGCCAGATGCTGACAAAAATTCTTTATCTGAAATTTTAATTAAATCATAAACTCCGGCTGTATGACCTAAACAACGATGATGTAATTTGAATTGCATATTGCAAAGATAAGGCAGCCAATGATAACTATTGTGTTAATTTAAATTAATCGATTACGTTTATTTTTCCGACAATACAGGTCAATCATAAAAATAAATTTGGTTATCATAAAAAATCGTTTTTACTTTGCATCGCATTCAGACATCATATGTAATGTATGATACCAACCGAGCGGACGATGCAACGGTGGTAAAACGATGCGGACCAGGAGTCAAAAAAGCGCTTTGCACAATAAACCCTCCCTCCTCTCGTTAATGTTACAGATTGCTGAGTACAATTTGTTCTTTATTTTTTAATACATCAAGAATTATAGTTCCGACTATAATACCAACCGAGCGTATCCGCGCCACGGTGGTAAAGCGATGTGGACGTTCAGTCAAAATAAAACAGGATATCCACTTCGCTTCTTTTTGATGTATGTATTGAGTTAGAAATTAACCTTTAATTCTTTCATACTATGAATCTATTCAATCATTCGTTTACGAGCGAATCGGTGTCGGCAGGACACCCAGACAAAGTGGCTGATCAAATTTCAGACGCTATTCTTGATGCTTACTTAGCACAAGACCCGCATGCTAAAGTAGCCTGCGAATGTTTAATTACAACCAATCATTTAACGATTGCAGGCGAGGTAACTTCTACCGCTATTGTAGATCCTATTGCGATTGCAAAAGAAGTATTGGAGCGCATCGGTTATAATGATTCAGCATCAGGTTTTAATTGGAAAACTGCATTCTATCAAAATTTATTACATCAACAAAGTCGTGAAATTAACGATAGCGTTGCCGACGGCGGGGCAGGTGATCAAGGTCTAATGTTTGGCTATGCAACATCCGAAGGCCCGAACTTTATGCCTTTACCTATCTGGCTTGCTCATCAGTTAATGCGCAAACATCAGGAACTTCGCGATAGTAGTAAATATCCATTCTTACTTCCTGATGCTAAATCGCAAGTCACAGTCGATTACAATATAAATACACCAGTAGGCATTAGTAAAGTTGTTTTATCTGCACAGCATACTCCCGATATCAAGCAAGAAGACCTACGCAAGTTTATCATCGATGAAATCATTGAGCCTGTTATTGCAAATTACAAAGGCGAATCCGATACTGAATATTTAATCAATCCTTCTGGAAGTTTTACTATTGGTGGCCCGCATGGTGATACCGGTTTAACAGGAAGAAAAATTATTGTGGATACTTATGGAGGTAAATGTCCACATGGAGGTGGTGCCTTTTCTGGTAAAGACCCAAGCAAAGTAGATCGTTCTGCTGCATATATAGCGCGCTACATAGCAAAAACGTTAGTAGCCAACGGATATGCTAAAGAATGTACAATTCAACTGGCTTATGCTATTGGACACGACCAACCGCTTTCGGTTCACGTTAATACACATGGAACAGGTAACCAACATCCAGATACGCGGTTAGCCCTTGCCGTTAGAGCAGTATTTGATTTAAGTCCAAACGGAATAATCAAAGAACTCGGACTAAAACAACCGATTTATAGTCAAACTGCTATCAATGGACATTTCGGAAATTTAGATTTCCCATGGGAGAAAGTATCGTCTGAAAAAGCAGATCGTCTACGTGAATATTTTGAAACTGGCTACGGAACAGAGTTGCGAAATAAGGAATGGAAAAAACTTTTGGCCGCATCTAGTTTAGATAAACTAATTGAAAATTTTAATCGCGAAGTAAGAGTTCCTGCATCTAGTAGCGCGCGATTTGAATATATCATTTTACTGGTTGATGAGATCAAAAACAGAGGTATTGACAATTCATGCATAACCGGCGAAAACAATTCGATTCGTTTAAGTAAGAAAGTAAAAATTGTAAATAACACCTTGCAATTTTCTGAAGAAGATAATTTGTAATCAATGTCAATCATTAAAAATAAAAATCAAAAATGAGAACGGATAAAATCATAAAAGAAGCAAGTGACGAAAAGCTTCTTGACTTGCTAAATTGCCTCTTAACTCGCGACAAAGATTTTAAAAATCCAAAGCTAGTGATTACGAAAATTGCCTACGAATTAGCAGTAAGAAAATACAATCTCAAAAATTTATTTACTGCTGATCAGGAGGTAAAACGAGGTAAATTCTTTAAAGCACAGCAAAACACTTTAGTAGAAGATCCTGAAAGAGTAATTACCACACAGGATATTGGTAAAAGTTTTTTGATGGCCCTCGAGTTAAAAGGTCCAACTAATGATAGACTGGGGAAATCATTTAGTCGTAATTAATACTATTTCTATAAAACATTCTTCACCCTAAAAAATCTTAGAACATGAAAAAATCAATTTTATTTTTACTATTTATCATTTTAATGAATGATAAAATTGCGGCGCAAACAATAATTATCTCAGAATATTATGAACCTCCTGAAAACAGTTTAAAACTAGATTTCACAATCGAGCATATTTATGTTGTTGATGAAAACCCTATTAAAGTTGTCCAAGAGATGGAGGAAGATAGCAACGGTTTGCAAAAACAAATTGGTAATTTTTATACCTATGAATTCAGTACAAAAGATTGGGACTACGTACATATCGAATTATACGTTTCTACTAACGGCATTGAAACAATTCAAGGTAGGCTTAATGGTAGGAGATTCAATTTAACCGATAAGGGAGTAATTTACGAAGACAATGTACCCGTTAGCAACTGTACATATCAACTACATTGACAAATTAACAATTCATTTAAAAGGAGGATTACTAAATCCTCCTTTACTTATTTAATAAATAGCTATGCAGTCGCGATTTTTTATAAATTAGCAGAATGATAAAAAAGATTTTTAAATACTTCGGCATCTTCATTATTGTATTTTTCATTACCAGTATAGTATTAACCATTTTTTATCGTTGGATAAATGTTCCTATTACCCCACTCATGATTTCTAGATACTTCGATCCAGAGATTGGTAAATTAGAGAAAGAATGGAAATCGCTGGATGAAATTTCCCCTAAGCTTCCACTTGCTGTTGTTACTTCCGAAGATCAAAAGTTTGAAGATCATTTTGGATTCGATTTGGAAGCCATCGAAAAAGCGGCCGACTATAACGCTACGCATAAGGGTAAACCGGTTAAGGGAGCTTCTACTATTAGTCAACAGACAGCAAAAAATGTTTTCTTGTGGCAATCGCGAAGCTGGTTTAGAAAAGGATTGGAAGTTTACTTTACATTTCTAATTGAAATTTTTTGGAGTAAAGAACGCATCATGGAAGTGTACTTAAACGTGATTGAAATGGGTCCTGGTATTTATGGAGCAGAAGCAGCATCTCAATATTATTTTCACAAGCCTGCGATTAAATTATCGAAAGGAGAAGCAGCACTCATCGCCGCAATACTTCCGAATCCACTTAAATGGTCAGCATCGAAACCGACTCCATACATCCGAAGAAAAAAAGTATGGATCATGACCCACATGAAGTACATCGAGCTAAAAGAAATCAATAATTAAAATCCGAGATTTACTCCTGCTCGGATAATAGGATTTTCATAGTAAGAATATTGACTCGGTGAAAAATTCCACAACCCCATAATAACAAAACTAGATCGGTCGCTGATTGGAGTTACATAGCCTCCACCTAATAATATCGATTCAATATTTGTACGAATGTAAGTTGTTTGAAACAAGTCAGGGACTTCCGCATTGATCACTTCATATTCTCCATACAATATAGCCTTGGGATGGACTCTGTATTGCGCGAATATTCTTCCGCCATACGTATTCGTCTCATAATAATAACCAGGATAGCGCTTATCATTTAAGTAACTATACGAAGGTCCAAAGCCAGCACCAAACTCCTCTGTAATTTTGTAACCTATCGTTGGTGCTAAATAAATATACGTCACCGTTCCGAAGTTTAACCCCACATTTCCCCCGTAAAAAAATCGATCTTTAAACGGTGGTTTTGCCGCTTCTTGCTGTGCATAAGAAGCCATCGAAAACAAACATATCGCAAGTAATATTCTGAATTTCATAAAATAATTGTTCAATCAAAGATATCGAATTAAATAGATTGTTTACTTTGCATCATCATGGAAATTAAAACCATTCTTATTACAGGGGCTTCATCTGGGGTAGGTTATCAAACAGCCTTGCAACTTTCACAACAAGGTCATCAGGTAATTGCACTTGCCAGAAATACTGATTTGCTCGAAAAGTTAAAGGCAGCATCAACAGGAAAAATCATTGTTTGCTCGCATGATTTAGCAACCTTAAATTTTGATGCAGTACTAAACACCTTAAAGAATTTCAACATCGTTCATATTGATGTTTTAATCAATAATGCAGGTCAGTTAGTGAATAATAATTTTGAAAAAATTACTTCGTCAGAATTAATTGGGGCTTACAACACCAATGTATTTGCGCCTTATTTACTCATACAGGCATTATTACCTGCACTGAAAAAATCAACACACCCGCATATCATCAATATCAGTTCGGTTGGAGGAATTCAAGGGAGTGTTAAGTTTGCAGGACTATCTGCTTACTCATCTTCCAAAGGAGCATTAACAATACTAACGGAATGCCTAGCCGAAGAATTCAAAGATCAAAATATAAAAGTCAATTGCTTAGCATTAGGTGCTGTAAATACTGAAATGTTA